>JAZUQD010000223.1:0-4597 GCA_045605505.1 Pradoshia sp. | reverse complement strand
GGCGGTACACCTGCTGGCATTTTAATCGTAATATCCTTTTGAACAGCTTTACGATAAATTTCACCTGCGACAAAGGCAGAAATCATGCCAAGGAACATTCCTTTTGCTCCAAGACGGTCCAGTGAAAGAACACCTGTAATTGTTTCTCCTCCTTGTGTCTCAACCACAAATGGAGTCAAGAATAGAAAGGATGCGAGAGAAACTACTCCACCGAATACAGCCTCAACATCATAACTTTTCGATAGATAATATCCGATACCGAAGACAACAAACACAGACATAATTCCCATAGTTGCATTACTTGCCACTCCAAATGTATCACCAAGTGTGGTAATGGTACCTTCACTTAAAAACGAGTCCAAAAATGGGAGATTTAATAAAACGACGACAATGGAACCAAAAACGGTCAATGGAAACGCTAACATAAAAGCGTCACGTAGAACGCCTAAATATCGGTTGTTATTCAGTTTACCGGCAAGTGGCATAAGAAATTGGCTAATTTTATCAAACACAGGTCTTCCCCCTTAAATAGGAATTAGATTAAATACCTTAAGATTCATCCACTTCTTCAACCATACATTCCCGATAAACATTCTATGCTTGAATAAGCTTACTTCTTTCTTGCACCACCACTGTGTATAATCTGCTGAAAGCTGACCTGTTCTTCTGTAAGTTGTTCGATTTGCAGTTTTTCCATTATTGTTTGCCTATTAAGGAAAGTGCTTGTTCATATGCTTTTTTACCATCTGCCATTCCATATGCCCTCATATCGATGACATCCACTCTAATGTCATATTTGTCTGCTTCTTTTTGTAACTCACCTTTAAGGAAGCTCATCTGAGGACCAATTAATACAACATCAGCATTTGCCATTTCATTCTTTGCCTTATCCTGTCCAACTGCCCAAATTTTTGCATTCTCACCAATTGATTTGGCATGCTGCTCCATTTTAGTAACCAGCAAACTAGTTGACATACCTGAACTGCAAGCTAATAAAATTTTTCTCATATTTAAAACTCCCTTTATAGTAGTCTCTTAAAACCGCTTACATTTACTATTATAGACAATTTATAATAAATATCTAGACATTTAATTAAGTATTCAAAGTTTTTTGTAAATTTATACCACTCAATTCATAGATAAAGGGCATACCCACAATTAGGCATACCCTTATTGCCTTCCAATCTCGAAGGGACAATATAAGAATTACTTTATTCAACCAATTCAGGTATTCGTGTTCATAACCACTGCATCAGAGGAACCTTCCGCACAAATAAATTTCGTTCACTCTGCTTCACCCTACTAATATGTGAGCATCTCCATCTTTATCTAACGGCTACTGAAATGAATGTAAATCTGTCATATCGATGTCTGGAAAACGAGTACTCGAATGGAATTCCAATATCCAGATGGCCAATTTGTTCTACTTCCAGGATTGGATCATGTTCCCCACAATGAAGATATTGTTGATCCAACTCATTAGATTTAGCGGCTCTAATCTTCCTATGGGCTCCGCCTATCTTTAAATTCAATGTATTTTCAATGTGATGATAAATAGAATCATGCAATACGTCTTCATTAATATCAGGAATCAAGTTGGAAGGCATATACGTTTCTTCAAGCACATAAGGCTCATCCTCTACAATGCGTAAGCGGATAATATGGTAAACCGGTGTATTCATGCTGATAGAAAGGTTTTTGGCGATTTCTTCAGAAGGGAACTGAATACCGAACTCAATTACTTTACTGACTATTTTTTGGTCTTTCATTAAATTGGATAACCCAACCGTTTCATCACTGATGACATTTACATTGTGGTTTTGCATAGATGATTGAATGATAAATGTACCGTGACCCCGTTTTCGATAAATCATCCCCTCCTGTGCCAGGATATCAAGCGCTCTTTTCATCGTCATTCTGCTGCAGTTAAATTCCCGGCATAGACTATGTTCATCCGGCATCATTTGATCAACCGGATAATAACCGCTTTTAATACGCTCTCTAATTTCATCTGATATAGAAATATACTTGGACATGATACACCCTTCTTTTTTCTAACTTATCTTTGTATAGTATACTGTTCAATTCATATTGAAAAGAAGAAGATAGTCATTCAGGGACTATCCTCCATCATTCTACTTAAAATCCATTGTTCTTAGCTACCTCTTTATACCAATATCCACTTTTCTTAATCGTTCTCTCTCCATCTTTATCCAAGTTTACAGAAACAAAACCGTAGCGATTTTTATATGCATTGCTCCAAGACCAGTTATCCATAAATGTCCATAAATGATATCCTTTCACATTGGAACCTTCTCCGATTGCAGCATGAACCCATTCAAGATGCCCCTTGATGAAATCAATTCGGTAATCATCCTCAATCATTCCATCGGCATTACGGAACTTTTCTTCACCCTCTACACCCATTCCATTTTCAGAAATGAAGCATTCGATATTACCATAGTTATCTTTCAGGTTGATTAATATATCGTAAATGCCCTTTTCATAGATTTCCCAACCACGATGAGGATTCATTTTACGTCCAGGCATAACATAGTTATCAAAATAGTGATCTGGCATAAATGGACCATCCGGATTCGGCATGTGTTCTTTCGCTTTCACACGACGCGGCTGATAGTAATTGACTCCAAGCAAGGATACTGTATTATTCTTTATTAACTCCAAGTCCCCTTCTTCTATTACAGGCATGAAATCTTTTTCCTTCAGAATTTCAACTAATTCAGCAGGGAATTCACCCTTAACTGTAGGATCGAGGAAGGAACGGTTAAAGAAGGCATCGCAGATAATAGAAGCTTTTACATCAGCAGGATGCTGACTTCTTGGATAGGATGGCGTTAAATTTAGAACGATCCCAACTTTTCCGTCCAGACCGAGCTCCTTATAGGCAGCGATTGCTCTGGCATTCGATAAAATAGTGTGATAGGCAACTTGAACCGCATTTCGGAAGTTCACCTCATTCGGATAGTGGAAATCATATAGGTATCCACCTTCTACCGGAACAATCGGTTCATTATGCGTAAACCACTTTTTAACACGGTCCCCAAATGTTTTGAAACAAGTAATCGCGTATTGTTCATAAGCATCGACAACTTTACGGTTTGTCCATCCGCCAATTTCCTGCATAGCCATTGGCATATCAAAGTGGAATAGCCCAACAAATGGCTCAATATCGTTAGCTATTAACTCATCAATGACGTTATTGTAAAATTCGACCGCCTTTTCATTTACCTTGCCTGTACCATTCGGAAACATACGTGACCAGGAAATAGACATGCGGAAAGAGTTATGTCCAATTTCTTTCATTAATGTAATATCTTCTTTGTATTTATAATAAAATTGAGACGTTTTTTGAGGGCCCACTCCGTCAAAAAAGCGATTAGGCTCTACCTCGTACCAGTGATCCCAAATATTCTTTCCTTTTCCGTCAACATCTGCAGCACCCTCTGTTTGAGTTGCAGAAGCAGCTGATCCCCACCAAAATCCCTCTGGAAATTGATAATTTATTTTATCGCTCGTATTTTTCATGATAATCCATCCTCTCGTCTCATAGTTGATTTATTTATATAGCTTATAAATAAGGAGACTAGCAATGGAAGGATTCCCTACTAGTCTTCTTTTCAATGATATTCATTATTTTTGTACAGTTGCAGCTGCAGTTGCTTCTGCTTCTGCCTCTTGTTCTTTTTTAACATTTACACGATCAATGACCTTCAGGAACGGAAGCCAGATCGCAAATACAATAGCGAAGTTTACAAGTTGTAAAATAGAACCCGCAATCGAATTAGTCGCTAAATATCCACTGAATCCTATTGGTACAGTCCATGGTACCGTTACACCAGTTGGTGGAGGCACAAGACCGGTGCTCATTGCAAAATAGGTTACAGCTGTAACAATCATTGGCGCAACAACCCACGGTATTAAAATTAATGGATTCATAACAATCGGAAGACCGAAAATAATTGGTTCATTGACATTGAATATACCAGGCAAGCCGCCTAACTTAGCTACCTGTTTCATTTGTTTGGATTTAACAAAGACGAGAATGGCCAACACGACTGCCAAGGTCATACCTGTTCCACCCATCCCTACTGTAAACGTATCCATAAAAGGCTTTGAAATAATATGAGGTAATTCTTTACCTGCATTAAATGCAGCCACATTCTCTAAAGCCAATGTATTCCAAATAGGGTCCATGACGGAGTTCATAATAATTTGACCATGAAGTCCAAAGAACCAAAGGATTTGAATAAAGAAAACAACAATCAATGTCGGGATAATGCCACTGCCTAAGCCAGTAAGAGGCTCTTGAATAATTTTATAAATAACATCATGAAGATTTGTATTAAATGCTAAAGTTACGATTCCTTGTACAGCCAGGAAAAACGTTAATGTAATAAGTGCAGGAATCAATGCCGCAAAAGATTTGGCTACTGCTGGCGGTACACCTGCTGGCATTTTAATCGTAATATCCTTTTGAACAGCTTTACGATAAATTTCACCTGCGACAAAGGCAGAAATCATGCCAAGGAACATTCCTTTTGCTCCAAGACGGTCCAGTGAAAGAACACCTGTAATT
>JAZUQD010000222.1:0-3408 GCA_045605505.1 Pradoshia sp. | reverse complement strand
ATTACTGATCCGATTGGAAAGCTACATGGTTTCTTCAAAGTATTGTTCATCGTCGCCTACTATTCTCCTTATAGAAGACTCTTTATTAAAATACTTAATTGCTTCACGAATAGCTGGACCAGTCGGCGTTATCCCTCCGGTCGTCAATTTGGCAAATATCTTAGAGAGTGATTCAAGCTTAGGGCTCCAATCCATTATTCGCTCGACTTCTGTTCTTTTCCCGGGAAATATAAAAACCGAGAACTGATTTTCACCACTCCTCGCATTCAGGCTTATGGATAAATCGATAAGTGCTTCTTTAACCGTCGGCAGTTTATGCTTCATGCTAGCACTTGTATCCACCAATACCAGGACTTCCATTTTTACCTTCTCACCCAGATCCTCTACTACCTCCATTACCTCACCACGCTTATCAGGTGGTAATTCATCCATAGTGATATGATTTCCAAGAATTTGTTGCAGTTCCTTATTAACTACTCCCTGTATCGTTTGGTTCATCGCTTTCCTTGTGACCATTTGGACGGTTTGGGATAATTGTTCTGCATATACGATTTGATGAATACCCGCACCCGATAAAGCAATATTCTCAATCTCGCGCATTCCTCCCTCATCGATTACGTCCTTATCCATTACGCCGATCACATTCACCGTGATTCCTTCTTCACGAGCAAGCGCAGCCATTGCTGTCGGGCTCTCCCCCTGATTGGAACAGCCATCTGTCAGTAACAATATTTGTTTTACAGTACCTGTCTTCATTCCCTAAATCCTCCAATACCGTTTTGATTATTTTCATCTTCGCCTATATAGAGGCGCTTTATACGAGGAGGATTTATTATTGGGCTTTTTTCTTTTTGGTGCTAACTGGGATGCTCGTCCACTTTGGAATATTATGGTTTATCTGTGCTACAACAATGGTCATGTCATCCTCTATTCTTCCTGAGCTTGTCCGGATTACCTCTTCAAGAATCACATCAGCGATTTCCTGTGGATGTTCTGTGCCAATTTCTCTGATTTTCCTTATCATCCATGCTTCATAATTCTCTACATGTTTAGGCCCTTCAAAAATTCCATCGCTCATCATAATTAGAATGTCTCCGGCTTTTAACTGGTCATTAACTACATCTACATCAAATTCTTTGATAATACCGATTGGCAAGTTATTGGATTGTATTTTCGTAACTTGCTGCCCTCTCTTTATAAAGCTTGGAGTAGAGCCAACCTTTAAAAATTTAACACTCGCATCCTGTAGATCAATCATCGATAAATCCAGCGTAGAAAAAATTTCATCTGTAGTCCGCAGTGACAGGATCGAATTAATTGACTTAATGGCTACCTTCTCCTCTATTCCGGACTCCAGTATTTTCTGCAGAAGCGCCAGGGTTTCTGAGCTTTCATTATGAGCTCGTTCACCATTTCCCATACCATCACTGATGGCAATGGCATGCTTCCCTTTCCCAATGTCAATCATCGTATAGCTATCGCCTGATACTAATCCTCCTCCCTTTGCCGCATGGGCTACTCCAGTTTCTACTGTATAGCGTTTTGCAGAACGGAAGGTTAGCCTGCACAACCCTCCCTGAAAGGTACTGCATTCTTCTTTATAAACCATAATGTGCTCTCCTAATATATCTGAGAGCATAGGCGCAACTAATTTTTCACCAACTCCGCTTCCCCCGCAGTCTGGAATTTGCATATCTATATCTACATTCCCCTGTTCAAGGGAATAAATTTCTATTTGATGAATTTCCAACCCAAAGCTACGGATGGAATCCATTAATTGCTCTTCATGAATGTGGAGATTTTCCCGTTCCTTCGTAATCTCTTTAGCGAAGTCCTCCATCACCTTTGATACACCCTGCAGCTGATCTGCTACCAGTCTTCTGCTTTCTCTGACTTGCTTTTTTAATTTTTGATTAGCATTGTAATAAGATATTTCCTGAAGCATCGCCTCCGTCACTTTATCATATCTTGTACAAAATCGTTTCCACTCTCTCTGAGTAGTCTGAGAGACTTGTCCGGATTCATCTTCCAAATTCTCTACCAAATCTCCCATCATCCCATACGTATAATCAAAATTTTTCGCCCAGCAATGATCTTTCTTAAAACAGGTTTGACATGTTTTTTCAGTCACATTACTCAAAAAGTAATCCAGCTCACGCTCCTTTTCCGCTTCCTTCGTTGTTTGTTCCTCCATCTGAGAGAAACTATTCGATAATGCCTGAAATACAGATGAAAATTGATTTACCCGCTGCGCAGTAACGTCTCTGACCCTTCGGACATAGCGCTGCTGTTCATTGGTATGTTCTGTTGTTCCAGGAATATGTTTGGCTACTTTTCAAATAAGGGAGGCAGGAGTCATAAAAAATAAAGCGATTGCCAATAAGGATTCATATAGAGTTATCGCTATATTTTGGCTGCCTTCTCCATAAAGTCCAATTAATAATGTGGCAATAATTAAGCCGAGAGAGGCCCCTATTTTTTTCCCCTCTTTAAGCAATCCACCAAGTAAGCCTGAAAATGCTAATAAGCTCATCTGGAAAAGGCTGCTTAAATTGGCCAGACTAAATATTAATCCAGTCACCACTCCTACCGTTGATCCAATTGAAGCACCACCTGAGATTGCGAAGAGCAGAACCAGATACCTGCTTAATGTATGATCGATAGCAATATCATAGATTGTCCAACCAATCGTACCTGTCATAACACAGGCCATCATGATAATTAAGCTGATTACTTCTTCCGTTCTTAAACCTTGGGGACTCTTTTTCATAGCAATCAGCGGGATACATTGAATAAAAATTAATGTAAGAATAAGAGCTAATCCAGCTTCAACGCCTATCATCATGCCATCGTAAATTTCAAATTTCATATATCTCAAATAGCGTTCAGTTGCTCCTGCAATTCCCAGGGCTATTAAAACATAAAAGCCAACTACTTTGAATTGATTTTCGACCGACGGCTGTCTCAGCTTATATAAAAGGAGGAAGATGGCGCATGAGGCAAATAAACTTAACCCTGCTGCCCAGGAGATTGTTAATGCTCCTCCTATTGAGGCCACCATAACAAGCGGAGAACGCTCGCGTCTCATCATATAAACAGCCGCAAAAAACGGCAGAGAGAATGGTGCTAACTGCGAAAGAATAAGTGCCCTTCCCAAGAGAAATCCCAATACCACCAATATATATCCTTTTTTCACAAAGTAATCTTCAAACTTTGTTACATACTTGTCCACTAATTGAGAAGGATTCCATCTACCAGCATCATATTGAACGTCCGTTACTGATCCATACATTGAACTTTGAGTTTTATCCACTTTACCACTCCTCTAACAGGTGATTGTCTCTCATTATAAAGGGGATATAATCCTAAATTTGTCAGAACGGAGGATAAATGATTATAAAGTGTTCG
>JAZUQD010000221.1:0-2112 GCA_045605505.1 Pradoshia sp. | reverse complement strand
TCGCTTTGTATTTGAAAACGATGATTTTCTTTTGTTTGCCGTGTTTTTCAACTTTACCTGTTACAGTAGCGCCTTCAACAACAGGGCTTCCAACTTTCACATCTTCTCCACCTACAAAAAGAACTTTATCGAAAGTAACGACGCCACCTTCTTCAACGTTCACTTTCTCAACGTAGATAGTTTGACCTTCTTCTACTTTCACTTGCTTTCCACCAGTTTCGATAATTGCGTACATACCTGCACCTCCTTAATTGTCTAAGACTCGCCAACGACAGGCGCCATAATAGGACTTACTACCTGGCATGAGCGGTTGTAGCATGCGGTGCTACAAACATAACATAAAAATTCTATCATAATCAGACAAACATTGTCAATCATGATTTATTAATAGAGCGATAACGGGTTTTGTTTTATTCTGTTCCTCTGTTCGTTTAATGCGATTTTCAAGATCCTCCTGATTACCTAAAGCCCGAATTTCAAATAGATTGGCCCCTGTCACGCTGCCTTCTGTCACCAAAATATTTTTACTATACGATAAGATATGCTCCTTTAACTCGTGGACATGGACAGAAAGATAGGTGTATAAAGAGGGAGCAGCTACAATCCATACAGAATCATCCATACTGTATTTTACCGTTTCTAACTGACGCTCCAGTTCATATATGGCTCCCATGCGATTTTGTATTAAACCCGTTCCTCTGCACTCCAAACAGTCCTCTAGCATCAATTCATATAAGTCCGGTCCTTCTTTTTTACGTGTGATTTGCATAAGCCCGAGCTCTGTAAACCCAATGACTACAGAACGTAACGGATCGTCCTTTAAAGCATCTTCCATAACCGCCGTCACTTGATTTCGATCGGCCATTGATTTCATGTTAATAAAATCAATCACGATAATTCCGGATAAATTGCGCAGAATGATTTGTCTTCCGATTTCTATGGCCGCTAGTATGTTCGTATCAAGAATGGTTTTATTCAGATCATGCTTTCCGATAAACTTGCCGGTATTCACATCGATGACATGCATAGCTTCTGTTTTTTCAAAGAGTAGATAGGAGCCATTTGACAGCCAAACCACTTTCTTAACGGCCTTTTCCATTTCTCCGGCAATCCCCAGTGAATCAAACAAATCTATTTTATCTTTGTGAAAATGCAGTTCCCAGTTTTCGGGCAGAACAGTGCGAGCGAGCTGCATACCTTCTGTGGAGTTCGTCCATAATTCCCCGTTTGAATCATTTGACCAGCCTCCCACTAAGCTCAGGATGCGGTTCTGATTACTTATGAGCGCCGGCGCTTTACTTTTAGATGCAGTTTTCTGTAATTGCTCATACCGTTCACGCAATCCAGTAAGTTTGGCAACAAATTCCGCTTCATCCACATCAAGAAATTTGGTTCGTATAATGACCCCTTCATCTCTCTGCAGATGCTTGGCTGTTATCTGCTTCCACTTCTGGACAGTCTTCTTATCCGCCTTTTTAGAAGTGCGCACAAAATGCTCTCCCTTTATGTAAACCATTTCCGGAGAAGAAATTTCAATTAAGGCACTTATCTTAGCTCCTTTCGTCCCCTCCGGATCTCGAAGAATACGTACAAGCAGCTTTTCACCTTGCTTCACAAACACTTTCGCTTGACGATCCATATGATATTGCGGCGTCTCTTCAAATGGCAGATAAGCATTTTTCTCAAATCCAATATCAACAAAGGCAGCATTCATACCCGGTACTACTTCACGAACGATTCCATTATAAATATTACCTGCAAAAGGTCCCTGCCCTTCTCTCTCAATATGAATTCTCATTAGTTTATCAGTTTGTAATAAACTGAGACGTCGCTCCGCCCCTTTATAATCCAGCACTATTTTATTCATAAGAAAAATCCTCTCATTTGCTCATTAATCTTACTTTAACGAGTCATGAGAGGAGCGTCAATAAGGATACAATAGTTCTCCGATGGGCCGATGAGCAAGTTTTGTGGTAAAACAAGCATGCAATAATTCTGATTCATCAAGTTTCCCTACTTCTTCATCCTTGTGTTTCACAATAATAATATGCTTATTGTCCCTGCGAAAATCCTCCAGTATTTTGTAAATCAACATATCCTTTTCGGCTTCCA
>JAZUQD010000220.1:0-4402 GCA_045605505.1 Pradoshia sp. | reverse complement strand
GGGAACATATTATAGACTGATCCATATACGCCTGTAAGTTGCAGGGTACCAAATTTCCTTATTGCCTTAGTGGCAATTTGAATAGCACTCAGTGTCCCACCCTGTAATTTTAATTTTTGCTCCACTTTTTCAATGGCTGATTTTTTTCCGTCCATTCCAACACAATCGATGACGACATCTGCTCCACCCTGTGTTATTTCTTTTATATAGCTTCCTGTATCCTGATAGTTATTTAGATTAATCGTTTCGACTTTATTCATTTTCTCTGCTTGTTTTAAACGATAGTCCAAATGATCAACAGCTATAACCCGCTTAGCACCAGCCATGAATGCAAATTTTTGTGTCATTAATCCGATTGGACCACAACCGAGCACTACGACTGTATCATCAGGTTTTACTCCTGCATGTTCCACACTCCAAAGGGCGGTAGGCAACACATCAGACATAAATAATAAAGACTCATCTTCTAATTCACATGACTCTGGAATAACAAACGGCATATAGTTCGCAAAAGGAACTTTTAAATACTCTGCCTGGCCTCCAGGGTGGTTCCCATATCGCTCTGTAAACCCAAAATATCCACCTGTATCCTGATGTGGGTTGGATTCAGTATGATCACATTGGCTTTCCATCTCATGCTGGCAGTAATAACATTGGCCGCAGGATACGTTGAAAGGAATCACTACCCGGTCACCTTTTTTCACTTTTGTTACCTCAGGACCAACTTCTTCAACAATTCCCATGGGTTCATGCCCGATAATATAGCCATGTCTAGCCGGCATGTTCCCCTGATAAATATGAAGATCTGATCCACAAATAGCCGTGGATGTAATTTTGACAATGATATCATCGTTCTTTTGTATCCTTGGATCTTCCACTTCTTTTACTTCAATTTTTTTAGCGCCTTGGTAAGTAACTGCTTTCATATTTCATCCTCCCATTCAGTTTAGTACAGTTACCTTATTCCCGAACGGGAGGTTTCTTATGCGAAGTTTTATAAATTTTTTACCTATTCTTCATATAATAGTACAGGAACCAAACAGCATGCTGTTGCTCATCCTTAGCTGCGTCTGTAAACAATTCTCGGGCTGCTGTATTTATAGTTCCCTCTGCTACCGAAAGATAGAAATCCACTGTATGCTGTTCATCTTTTAACGCTGCTTCAAGCCCCCGGAGATAATCATCCTCACATAATTCTGACTGCTTTGGTTTCGGATCAATTCCTGAGAAACCAGTATAGAGAAGTACCAATTGTTTAAAGTGTTGGATCTCATCATTTCTGATTTCTAAAATTTGATTCCTCTCTTCTTCCGTTGGAGCAAGCTTAGCTAAATTTTCATAGCACTTAATGGCACTGTACTCCCCATTTATAGCTATTTGGGTTTGTTTTAGTAAATTATTTATTGGTTTCTGACTCGGTTGCATAGGTTCTCCCCCCTTTTTCTTTATGACCTATACTATGTAATTTTTAGTTGCGCTACTTCTACTCTGAGAAATATAACCAACAGGTTTTTGTTCATGTAAATCGGGTATATTAGTGCTGTAGCGGTAAAAAATAGAATCGTGGTTATCTTAGGACGTGGTTCCATTACATGAAACATATAATTGACAAATGAAATTCTATAGTATATACTAAGAAGATATAATTTTAAAGTAGTGACTTGCACATAGATATGTAAACAGATATGGCATTCTACAATTTATGTTTTTCGGAACACTTATTCACGCTGGATCGGCTTCGGAGCCGTAAGGATATAAGAGAGGTAGGGCTTATATCGTTTAAGTAAAAACGTCCAAGTGGAATAGATAACCGCGGCAATTTACATCATACACATAAACTAACACAAATAAATGACAGGTTGTTACTTTCATTTCAAAAATTATCTAAATAAAACGAATCAGGCTATGGCTTGGTTCGTTTTTCAATTCCATTATAAAAGGAAGACATCAAGCAGTTTGCACTCGATGTCTGCCTTTTTCTTTATACGATTTATTTCTTATAATTATCTTTTCCTCTTAAATTGGGAGTATCATCGGTAACTGGATTAATCACAACTTTTACATCGCGTTGCGCTTCCACTAAAGGATCATCCGACCTTCCAAAGGTATCCCGATCGCCATATCTCTTCTGTGCTTCTGGATCAACTAAAATGAGAACTTTCCCTTTTTCTACATCTGAGGCATATTTCGTTGCCTTGTCTTTCGGGAGTCCTAAACCTACTAATGCACCGGTCAAACCACCCGCACCGGCTCCAGCTGCAATGCCACCTAATGTTGTCGCAATCGGTCCCGCTGCCACAATCGGCCCGATTCCAGGAATCGCCAATGCACCTATACCAGCGAGCAATCCTGTTAATCCACCTAAGATTCCACCTGTAGCCGCACCGGCTGCAAGACCATCATCTACATTTGTATGTGTTTTAGACGTAATATGATCGGCTTTTTCTTCATCCTTAACTACTACTGAAATGTCTTCTTTCCGATACCCCTGTTTCTGTAATTGCTCAACTGCACGTACAGCATCCTGTCCGTTCTCATACACACCAATAACATCCTTATTCATTACATTCATCCTTTCTTTTAAAAAGTGAATATATGGATCTTTAACAAGTGAATATATGGAATGTATACCCAGCTGAACATTTATTAATCATTTATTTACTCAAATCATTTGTTACTTACCGCCCAATTATGGGTAAGATATAATTACAATAGGGAATTATTTGGAGGAGGATTTGAGTATGATCATTATTTGGATTAGTATAGCAGTTATCGTTGGATCATTATTATTTCTAGGTATAAATGCTTTTCGGACATTTAAGGAAGCTAAACCAACTATTAATGAAATACAAGCAACCGTAACACGAATACAACAACAAACGGACAGTATTAAACATGAAACAGATCTTTTAACAGAAAGACAGCAAGCCATCATGAATGACGTAGAATATAAAAAAAGCGCTATTTCTTATCCAATCAATCAAGCAAAGAGAATCGTACCGTCTGCCAAAAGATTATGGAATAACACACCGGTGGCAAAATTGATTTCTACTAATAAATAGAATAGCCCCTACCTCGCGAAGGTTTTATGCAGGGCAGAAAAATCAAAACGCATTTAAATTAAAATGCGTTTTTTTATTTTCACATAATGGAATTTTCTAAAAAAATTTTAAGGGTCTAAAGAAATTCTTATCAGCTCTGATAATGAATCTGTATTTTTTTGATTATATTTTCAGATATATAATTGATGAGTAGAGATTTTAAAAATCACCCAGAATCCGTTGGTTAAGGGGGCCTATTATATGATAGTAGGTATACACCATGCACAGATTAAATTCCTAAAGGTGCCGAAAATTAAGGAAAACATTTTTACTGCGAAGTTCTTGGTCTTCGTGAAATAGAAAAACCTGATTCTCTCAAGGGTCGTGGAGGTTTCTGGATAACAGTTGGAGATCGAGATATACATGTGGGTACAGAAGATATTGTTGAGCGATCAAAAACTAAAGCTCACATAGCGTATCAAGTAGATGATCTATCTTACTGGATAAAGCATTTAGAAAAACATCATATTCATATCATGAAAGGTAAACCCATACCAGGTTTTGATCGATTTGAATTTAGGGACCCTTTCGGAAACAGAGTAGAAATAATCCAGTTTATGTAGAACTGAAGTTGAGTATCAGAAAAAATAATAGCTTAGGGAATTCCTAAGCTATTTGAATCGAAGACATAATTATGTTGCCTTCGATTCTACACCTCTCCATTCGTATTATTTAAAAATCTTCAATAAATCGCTCAAAGAATGGATATGGTAATCTGCATTCTCAAGTTCTCCATCATCCGCGTATCCAAAATGGCAGGCTATAGCTGGTATTCCATGCTCTTTCGCCGCATCGATATCAGATGATCGGTCTCCGATCATAAAGGCATCTGATTTATTGAAATACTGAAAGTGTGCTGTTAGAATATCCTTTTTCTTTAGGCCACCAACCCCTTCAATACACAATGGTTTATAAAATAAATCGCTCACTTGCTGTGATTTCAATATTCCATTTAGATAGGCGGTTGAACAGTTACTTGCAGTTGATAAAATATGCCCTCTTCTTTTCAGTTCAGTTAATACTTCTCTGGCAAAAGGAAGCAATACATTTTCATTTTTTAGTGTTTGCAGTAATTTTTCCTCAGTATGACGCTGAATAGAAGTTGCCTCTTGTTCCATTGCATCCGGGGCCAAAATTTCCCAAAACTCTTTTCGTGGCAACCCAAATGCCGATTGTATCGCTTTTGGTTCAGGCACCTTTAAATGAGGATATTTCTTGATTTCAGCTTGAATAATAGGTATACTCAATCTCGTTGTCTCCACCAACGTACCATCAAGATCAAACAGTAATAAAGACATAAA
>JAZUQD010000219.1:0-5117 GCA_045605505.1 Pradoshia sp. | reverse complement strand
GGAATCATTGAAAGGTCGTAAGATAGGTGACTATTTCGAGTTGGCTGCGATACCTATTTCTATTACTGCTGGTGTCATTGGATTCACCTATTCCAGTATCCTATCGTATTTAACTTCCTATTCTCAGGAACTGAATTTAGTATCTACAGCAGGTTTCTTCTTTGTCATGTATTCTATTTGTTTATTATTGACTCGACCTTTTACGGGGAAATGGTTCGATATATATGGTGAAAATCCGATAATCTATCCATCTCTTATTTTATACATTGCCGGACTACTTACCTTAAGCCAGACAACCCATGGCATTACCTTACTTTTAGCAGGTGCTTTAATCGGAATTGGATTGGGTACTTTCCAATCCAGTGCACAAACCATTGCAATTAAAATGGCTCCCTCACACCGGATTGGGCTCGCCACCTCTACATTCTTTGTCATGTATGATATCGGTATTGGGATTGGGCCATTTATTCAAGGATTCTACCTTCCTATTTCCGGTTATAGAGGGCTTTATATAACGATGGCTGTCATCGCCTTTCTAAGCATAGGTCTTTATTATGTTGCCCATGGTAAAAAAGCCACGCATCAATCCAGAGTTGCTCAACAATAAGAAGAAAAGGATAGATTTAACGGGTAGAATAACTCTTAATCTATCCTTTTTTTTAACTTTCCCAGGACGGACGCCTCTTCCTAAAACCCACTAGGATAGTCATATAAAGACACACAAAAACCCACTTTTCGGAATAAAAGTGGGCAAGATGTGGCTACTTATATTTTTTGGCAAGATTCCCTTTCAATAAACTGTGTTGGGATGGTCACTCTTTTTGGATAAGTATTCGGATCTTTAATTTGCTCGATTAAACAATTCGTTGCTTCAACTCCAAGGCGCGAAATATGTATTTCTACAGATGTCAGTGGCGGTCTCGAATGCTGAGATAGAATTTGATTATTAAAACCGATAATGGAAAGGTCTCTTGGAACATGGATATTGAGTTTTTCCAAATAACTTAAAATTTCATATCCGGTCAGATCATCCTGTGCAATGATCGCTGTTGGCATGGGATTATAATTGATTAGATCCTTAAGTGATTCATATCCTTTTTCATTAAATTGATATTCGTCAATCAGATACTCCCTGCAAAATGGCAGTCCATTTTCTTCCAGAGCTTCCCTGTATCCTTTCAGCCGATCAATCGTAACAGCAAATTTTTCATTCCCGCCGATAAAGGCAATGTTTTTATGCCCCATTTTTATCAGATAATTTGTGATTTCTTTAGCGACTGATACATTATCATTATCCACATAGGTAATGCTTTTTTCATGCATTAATGGTCTTCCAATCACGGTAAATGGAAAATGAACCTGTTTCAAAAACTCAATGACTTCATCATTTTTACGCGAATACAGGAGTATCAATCCATCGACTCTTTTTCCTTGAACCATAGAAACAACTTCTTCATAAATCCCCTCTTGAGTATAACTAGTAGATAAATATAATCCATATTTTTGCTGATTAGCTCTTCGACTAATGCCACGAAGAACAACCGAGAAGAAGGGATTTTTAAACGCCTGATAGGCAGTATCCGGCATAATCACACCAATTGCCTGTGTACTTTTCGCTGCTAAACTCTGAGCCTGGAAATTCGGAATATACCCCATTCGGTCCATAATCTCTCTAACTCTTCGTTTTGTTTGAATACTGATATGCGGGCTATCCTTTAGTACCCTTGAGACAGTTGACGGCGCTACTTTCGCTTCCCTGGCAACATCTTTTATGGTTACATCCATCAAAGCCACACCCCCATTCGTCTACCATTATTTCACTGCACCCTCTGCTACACCTTTAATAATTTGTTTTTGTGCAAAGAAATATCCAATGATGACCGGAATAATAGCTAAAGTTAAACCGGCAAGCGCAAGATGCCATTGCTTTGTATATTCCCCAAAGAAGAAGAACATTTTTAACGGCAGAGTCTGCATCCCATCCTGGTTGATGACAAGAGATGGCAACAGATAGTCATTCCAAATCCAAATCGTATTTAAAATTCCGACTGTAATAGAAATAGGTTTTAACATCGGGAAGATGATATGCCAAAAGATTTGCCATCTGTTGGCACCATCAATGGTTGCCGCTTCATCAAGCGATTGGGATATACTGTTTAATGTTCCGTGGTACAAGAAGATTGACAAGCTGCATCCAAAACCAATATACATAAAGATTAATCCCGTACGATTCAGCATTTCAAATTTTCCAAATACCGTAATTAATGGAATCATAACGGATTGGAAAGGAATAAGCATAGCTGCTACAAAAATAAAGAATAGAAACGTACTCATCTTGCTTTTATTCCGTGACAGGGCATATGCAGCCATCGAAGAAAAAATAATAATCAGACCTACGCTTACCACTGTAATTAACACGGAATTAAATAAAGTTTTCAGGAAATCCAGTTGTTCAAACGCTTCCACATAATTATCAAAATTAAGTGCTTCCGGAAGGCTCAAGACATTCGAGAACATTTCTTTTTTTGTTTTAAGTGAATTAACAATCATGATATAAAAAGGAGAGAGCCAAATTAAGGCCAATACAACCCCGATTATTTCCAAGGGCCAGTTATGCTTTCTACGCATTACAATTCAACCTCCCTTTTCTTGTTGATATATACTTGTGTCAAACTGATTGATGCGACAATTAAGAAAAAGATAACTGCTTTTGCAGAGGCATATGCCATTTCACTTTCACCAAATGCAGTCTGGAATATTTCCATAGCGACCATTTGTGTGGAGTTATAAGGTCCACCAGCTGTTAAGCTTAAGTTTTGATCATATAATTTAAACGTATTGGAAAGCGTCAAGAACATACTAACGGTAAATGCCGGTGCTACGAGCGGGAATATAATTGCGCGTAGTTTTTGGAAGTAGCTCGCCCCATCAATCTCGGCAGCTTCAGTTAATTCTTCTGGAACACCCTCAAGATACGAAATATAAATGATCATGATATAACCAGCCATTTGCCAGCTCATCAGGATGACTAATCCCCAGAATCCAGTATTTGTAGTAGACAACCAGCCTTGTAACCCTTCATAACCAAGGGCCACGCCAACTGCGTCAAATGCTTTTGTGAAAATAAACTGCCAAATGAACCCTAAAATCAGTCCGCCAATCAAGTTTGGCATGAAGAAGATTGTACGTAAGATATTATTTGTTTTAATTTTTGACGTGACAATTAAGGCTAATACTAAACCGATCACATTAATTAAAATAATCGATACGACTGAAAATTTAACTGTGAACCACAAAGCGTCCATGAATTCTTTTTCTTGGAATATACCAATATAGTTTTGAAAACCAACAAAAGCGGTTGTTTGAATGCCATTCCAGTCCGTAAATGAGTAAAATATACCAAGTCCCAGTGGCACGAGGACTACAAGAAACAGCGATACTAGAACCGGTGTAAGGAATAACCAGTAGGAAAAACTGCGAGTTCGCATTATTACCCCTCCAAAATTGTGACAAAATTGTTGACCTCATCCATTATTTATGTAGCAAAACAAAGTAGCCCAACACTACTTTGTTTTGCAGTTATCACCTATACGTAAAGAATATTAGCGTGATTCAGTCCAAGATTTTTGAGATTCTTTGATAAGCTCATCCCAAGACATTTCATCACTTAAATATTTTTGGATGTTCACACCTAATTTATTTTCTCCCCAACCAGTTGGATAGCCCATAAATACCCATCCAATTGTTTTTCCTTCAGTTGCATATTCATATACTTCTCTAGAGATTGGATCTGCAATTTTACTGGAATCATATCCTTTGTAAGCAGGAATGAAGCTGAAATCTTCAAGAACGGTCTTTTTACCTTCTTCAGATGTATATAACCAATCCAAGAAATCCTTGGAAGCTTCAACAACTTTCTCATCATTGTTGCTATTTACTCCCCAGTACATTGGAATACCAACTGGCAGGGAATCTTCTTTATAACTTTCTACAGGAATTGGTAGAATGCCAACGTTTTCTTGTGCGAATTCTTCATCAATACCTGCGATGGACCCATATACCCAGTTACCTTGTTGAATCATTGCTACTTTTCCAAGAGAGAAGTTTTCTTCTACTTGTTGTGAGTAGTCAAGGCTAACAGTTGGCTGAATAGAGTATTTATTGGATAAATCAATGTATGTTTTGTATTGATCTCCATATTTAAAATCAACCTTGTCAGAATTGTAGGCATTCATAATATTTTCATCAAATTCTGGAGAGATAAAGACGTTGGAAGCATGCAACCCCGTAATCCAATTCTCTTTTCCTGGTAAAGCAAATACTGCTTTAATACCGAGATCGTCTTTTTTGCTGTCGATGGTTTCAACCGCTTCTTCAAGCGCTTTCATTGTTTTGATTTCTTCTGCTTTAATACCTGCTTTTTCAAAGACTTCTTTGTTATAAAGCAAACCGTATCCTTCTTGGTTATATGGAAGTCCAAGTACTTTACTGTCTGTAGTTACACCATCGAGAGTTCCATCTAATGCTTGTTTCGAAGCCTCTGTATCGGATAAATCTGCTAAACTATCTTTCCAATCTTCAACATCCTGAGGTCCGCCAACATTATAGATAGCAGGTTCCTTACCTGAAGCAAATTTAGATTTTAAGGCTGCACCATAATCTTCCCCGCCGCCAACTGTTGTAATATTAATTTCTACGCCTGGATTTTCTTTTTCATATTGTTCAGCAACATCTTCAAATTGATCTTTGAATTCTACTTTAAACTGAAATACATCAATTGTTACTTTGTCTTTACTATCGGATGAAGAACTCTCAGATGAGCAGCCCGTTAAGACAGCTGCCGCCAATAATGAAGCTGATAAAGCACCTGCATACCATTTTTTGCTTTTCATTCTTTTACCCTCTCTCTTTATGTTTGATTTAAGTAAACGTTTTCTATAAATATGTAAAAGACCAATGACCTTATTCTTAAAAACTACTAATTTCTACTTTACGAAAACGCTTGCATAAACCTTTCTTTTCCAATTTAACATAAGAATGTAAGTATCTCAAACCCTTTTTTTACTTTTTTTACTATTTAATCAGATAAATTTTGTTGAAAAGTCAAATAATATTCA
>JAZUQD010000218.1:0-2464 GCA_045605505.1 Pradoshia sp. | reverse complement strand
GCTAGAATTTGTTTTTTCAAGCGATCTTTAATATCGTCCATATCAGCAACAGTTAAAGACGGGTCAATTTCGACACAGACTTCCACATGAAAGTCTTCCCCTTCTTTAATAACGATAACATTCTGTACATCTTTGACAGCTTTATCAAGAAGAACCAAATCTCCAATATATTGCTCCATCAATTCATCTGCTTCCCCAAGTGCCCCAGCTGCATTATCCAGGAATACTTTACCGACTACAAACAACATCATAATCCCGATAAGAATGGAGGCAATTCCTTCAGCTGCGTGGAAGTGCGTTAAATGTGAAATGACGATTGCGAGAATGGCTAAAATACCACCGCCGGTTGCTACTAAATCTTCCATAAACACCAACCGTGTTGCAGGCTTCGCCTTACCAAAGTAGGAGAAGCTTTTATATACGAAAGATAAGCCTTTAGCTTCCACTCCGACTTCATGCATAATTTCCTTCATCGCTTTCACTAGTACAAATGTTTCAAGAATCACACTAATAGCTAAAACGCCAATACTAATCCAGAAATAACTGGACTCACCAGGATGCATTATATGCATGTATCCTTCTTTTATTGTTTCATAGGACATAATTCCAACAATTAATACTGCTCCAAGAAGGACCAGATTGACCAAGCGTCCAAATCCATTAGGAAAGCGATTGGTCGGTGCCTTTTTACTTAATGCTGATCCGATAAATACAAAAAATTGATTCGCCGCATCTCCTAAACTATGAAGCGTTTCTGCGAATAGCGCTACATTCCCCGTAAACAAATAAGCAGAACCTTTAAGAATTGATATTACAAGGTTTACAATAGCTGCAGTAATCGCACTTGTGTTTCCTTTCTTTAATAACTGAAATAATTCGCCCATGACATACTCCTCCATTATAAATTATGAAAATTGTACTGAGATTAAAACTGGTTATGTAAATGGATATACCAGCATTGATCAAAAGATTAGCTATTAATCTATTCTGATATACCCCTTTATCATCCTCTAAATCCTGTGGATAGGATTGCTAAAAGCCTAGCCGAACTCACATTATATGATTGTTTTACCTTTTCACATTCCTTATACCAGTATTTTCTTGCTTTCTTAGTCAATTCGTTCATCTGGTACCTCGTATACCTCCCTACTTCTATTCCCCACCCAGGTTGTTTTTACACTGAACTTTATGAGAATAATTTTCCTTTGAATCTATGAGTGCATTTTACTGGATTTCTATAAAAGAGGAGCGTATAGTTACCCAGGTAACTATTTATCGAGGTGGTGATACAGTTGTCGGGTTCAGGTCACCAATATTTTTTTCACCAATATCTGCAAACATCACGATTGTTTATAAAACGATTGAATGATGAATTAGCACAGTATAATCTTTACCACTCACAATGGGCTATTATTTATTATTTAAAAAATCATCGTTTCTCCACGCTTGTCGATATAAGTAATTATTTGAATGTAGAAAAACCCACTATAACTAGAACGGTTACTCGATTGCAGGAGCGCGAATTGATTGAGCAAATCCCAAGTGATAATAAACGTGAAAAACGAATCCAATTAACAAAAGCCGGCGAAGAGATCTATGCCCTTTGCATACAAAAGGTCAGTGAATTTGAAGTAAAAGTAATGTCAGGTGTTTCAGAGGATGAAATACAAATGACGATGAAGGTACTTAGCAGCATGCAGAAACAATTACAGCAAGAATAGGGATGTGACTCACATATGGAAAAAACAAAACTTTGGACAAAGGATTTCCTTTTAATATCGTCTACGAATTTATTTATATTTCTAACGTTTTATAGCCTAATGGTAACATTGACACTTTATACAATCACAACTTTCGATACAAGCCAAAGTATTGCGGGACTTGCGTCAAGTATATTTGTTATAGGGGCTTTACTGGTAAGACCGATTGCCGGTAAACGAATTGGAATAATCGGAGCTAAAAAAATGCTTACGATAAGTCTTGCTGTCTTTTTGGTGGCAACGATTCTTTATTTCACAGCAAGCAGCCTTACACTGTTGTTGCTTATCCGTTTCATCCATGGCGTTTCTTTTGGATTTGCCTCTACAGCTACAGGGACAATCGTGGCCCAAACTTTACCCGCTTCGAGGAGAGGGGAAGGAATGGGATATTTCGCCATGAGTACAAACTTAGCCATGGCGATTGGACCTTTTATTGGTTTAGCAATCAGTAATACATTTTCTTATTCTATCGTCTTTTCAGTAGCTGTCGTTTTTGCAGCTTTCAGCTTCCTTGCTACTCTCTTTTTAAAGGTTCCAAGAATCGAGCTTTCAGCTGAACAACTGGAATCATTGAAAGGTCGTAAGATAGGTGACTATTTCGAGTTGGCTGCGATACCTATTTCTATTACTGCTGGTGTCATTGGATTCACCTATTCCAGTATCCTATCGTATTTAACTTCCTATTCTCAGGAACTGAATTTAGT
>JAZUQD010000217.1:0-4220 GCA_045605505.1 Pradoshia sp. | reverse complement strand
GGTAAAGGCATGTCAAGTCCAGGAGAAGTCCAGGGAAAAGAGGCTATGCTCCGCCTATGAGCCTATGAGACGCCTATACCGGGGTAAAGGCGTGTCAAGTCCAGGAGAAGACCAGGGTAAAAAGGCTATGCCCCGCCTATGAAGCACCTATGAGACGCCTATACCGGGGTAAAGGCATGTCAAAGACAGGAGAAGTCCAGGGAAAAGAGGCTATGCCACGCCTATGGAGAGGCTATGGAGTGGTTATACCGGGGTAAAGGCGTGTCAAGTCCAGGAGAAGTCCAGGAGAAAGCCCCGCCTATGGAACGGTTATATCCCAGCTACGAAGCGTTTATGCACCACCCAAGAATTACCTATACCAAGTTTAATGCACACCAAGATGCATCTTTTAGCTCGCTAACGGTGAAAATGAATAAAATGAATGATGGACCTGTCATTAACCAATCTATACATAATCATATGCATCTGAATTTTTTGTTGGTAGTATTCATAAAATGAATATAAAAAGGATGTGATTCAATGAAAGTCATCATAAAAAAACCTGACTTATTATCCAGATTGGCCGTTTTATTTACAATCCCGATTTCTGTTTTGCGTGAATGCAATTTACATATCAGTGGAAATGAATTGCTACCGGACGATATGGTTCATATACCTGGATATTGGACAAGGGAAGAGAGTGTTTCTTCATTGGATTTAACGCAGCCTGATGAATTTGAAAGAATTCAGATAGCCAATCCTATGATGAATGAGGGTGAGAATGCTAACCAATCTATTCGACTACCTGTTAAAATTCAACACAGTATCGTTGATCAGACATGTCCTTATCCATCAAGTAAATGTATAAATGATATGGAGGTTCTCGGAACCATCTATCCATTTTTGAGTAGGAAATCAATCGGGAAGTCTGAACTAGGCCAGGATATATGGGAATTGCGTATTGGAATTGGTCCTAAAAAAGTTCATATGAACGCATCCATGCATGCTAATGAATGGATTACCAGTTTGGTTTTAATGAAATGGCTGAATGAATATTTATTAGCTTTGACGACCGGTTCTACTTTCGGAGTATGTACGGCACTGGAGCTCTTTCAAGAGTGCAATTTGTCACTGGTTATAATGGCCAATCCAGATGGTGTGGATTTAGTTTTAAACGGGCCACCGGAAAAACTAAAAGAAGATTTAAAGAAGATGAATAATGGTAAAGAAGAATTTCTAGGCTGGAAAGCGAATATCAGGGGCGTTGATTTAAATAATCAATTTCCGGCGAACTGGGAGATTGAAAAAAAGAGAAAGAAGCCAACAGGACCGGCAGCAAGGGACTTTCCTGGTAAAGAACCATTGACGGAAAGTGAAGTGAAATCATTAGTGGCGCTTGTACAGAATGAGCAGTTTGATCGTGTGGTTTCATTGCACACTCAGGGCGAAGAGTTTTACTGGGGATATGAGGGGCAGGAACCAGAGATTGCTTCTATTATGGCAAGGGAGTTTGTCATTCGCTCCGGCTACAAAGCTGTTCGTTATATTGATAGCCATGCCGGTTTTAAGGATTGGTTTATTGACCATTATAAAAAGCCTGGTTTTACGTTAGAGCTGGGAAAAGGGATAAATCCACTTCCACTATCTCAATTTAATCAAATCTATCAAGATACAAAGCCGATTTTAAATGCCTGTCTTTACTTATAGTCTGTTCAAAAGTTGGGAATGTTGTTCTGTAGGCTGTAAAAAAGGAATCCAGGTTAATGGATTCCTCTTTTGTAATGGGTGGTGAAGCGTATTCATTAATGTACTGCAGGATAGCCATCCCTAAGGAAGGTCATGATGGCAAACCAGCCAAAGACAACAACAGTACCTAAGGCGAAAACTATTCCAAGAAAGTTTTTGTTTTTAAAGGCGCTGATTAATGCGAAGATAGCCAGAATGGCAACTAAACCAAAAATGATTACCAAGCCCATTTTACTTACCCCCTCTGGAATTACCAGGTAATAAAACCCAATAAATCTTTAAATTGTAAAATAAATGCATTCAATAATAGTTTAATTCTTTTCAGACAATTTGTCGAGATATTATAAATTAACCAAAAAGAGATGGTAATAGCATGTAAGACTCTTTATACGAAAGCTTTAGTTGTGTAAAATAAAAGAAACTGATTGATACTAACAGGGGGAAAGACATGAAAAAAACGTGGAAACGGATTCCTTTGGGACCATTGCAAACAAATTGTTATTTATATGCTCAGCCGAATGGCGAGTGTTTAATCATCGATCCAGGTGAAGAAGCAGAAAAGCTGATTCAGATCATTCGCGAAAAGAAATGGAATCCGATTGCGGTCCTGTTAACACATGCCCATTTTGATCATATTGGGGCAATTGACAGGATTAGAGAAGTCTTTGACATTCCGGCTTATGTACATAAAAAAGAAGCTGAGTGGTTAATAAATCCGGCATTGAACGGTTCTCAATTTTTCCAAATGGGTGAGATTAAAGCTGCTCCCGCAGAGGAGTTAATTTCAGAGGAAGGTATCCTGGAGATTGGCGATTTTAAATTGAAGGTATTGTTTACACCAGGACATTCACCGGGCAGTATTTCTTATTATGACGAAGATGAAGCGCTTGTGTTTTCAGGTGATGCACTTTTTCAAATGAGCATTGGCCGAACGGATTTACCTGGAGGAAACCATCAACAATTGATGGATAGCATTCGTACAAGATTATGTACGTTACCAAAAGAAACGCTCTGTTTATCAGGGCATGGACCGGAAACAATTATTGAAGATGAGATGAATCACAATCCGTTTTTAAGATAGAGATGATAAAAGTGGTTTGCCCTCCTTATACCTGGATAAGGAGTCCAGGTGTGCTTCCTGTAAAAAGGAGGGGGCCACTTTCTCTATAGCATATAATCACAAGAGGTGTTAATAGTTTCGATAAAACTTTTAGAATATTTATAAAATTAGGTGAATATATGAAAAGAATAATCGAAGCATCCATTCAGGAAACGGAAGATTTATTTTTGCCTTATAACAAGTATATAGAATTAGCATTGTATCACCCAGAAGAAGGGTATTACCAACGTAGAAAAGATAAACTGGGAAGTAAAGGGGACTTTTATACTTCTGTCAGTATGTCACCGATCTTTGGTGAATTCTTAGGTAAATGGGCAGGGCGGAAATTAAGTGAATGTAATTTATCGCCTGTTATTTGTGAACTTGGCGGTGGCACGGGCAAAATGGCATGTGATTTTTTGAGAGGGTTGGAACTGGTAAACCCGGAGCTGGCATTAGAAGCAACTTATTATATTGTTGAATCGAGCCCTTATCACCAAGAGTTTATTGTGAAAGCTGCGGCAAACGATCATAGAATAAGATTAATAGATTCCATAGAAAATATGCCGATAATAAAAGGATTAATTTTTTCAAATGAGTTTTTCGATGCTTTCCCTGTTCATGTATTGGTTCGGGATAAGAATCAGTGGAAAGAAGCGGGCGTCACTGTGAAGCACGGAGAACTGATCGAGACGACAAGACAGCTCAATAATCAGATTGTTTATTCTTATTTTGAGGAGTGGAATATACCTGATTTTATCAATCGAATAGAAGTGCCATGCCCGATGGTGACTGCATACCAGCAAATCATCGAAAGGATGGAAAAAGGATTCCTTGTGACGATTGATTATGGAATGGAAATGGAGGATCTCTATATACCTGCCCGTAAAAATGGAACTTTAAGAGGGTTTAAAAGCCATCAATTAATAGACTCAATTCTTGAAAATCCAGGAGATATAGATATAACCAGTACGGTAAATTTTACTTTGCTTAAAAATGAAGGAAGAAAAGCAGGGCTTAAACTTGAGTACTGGGGTGGTCAACAATCTTTTTTGTTGGAGGAAGGGATATTAAACGAACTTGTTCCGCATGCGGATAATGACCCGTTTTCATCCATTAGCAGACGGAACAGACAAATCAAACAATTAGTGTTGGGAGATTGGATTAGTGAGAGTTTCAGTGTTTTAGTTCAATCTTGGAATATAAAAAAACCTTGATTGTTTAATTCAATCAAGGTTTTACTATGAATTAATGGCCCGCTCCAGGAGTCATCATGAATGTTGTCCAATAGGTAAACCCGGCAAAGAAAACGGTTAAATACGCACCAAAAACATATAAGTACATTCTCTCAGATAATTTTAAATAGCTTAAAATGACAAAGAAACCAGTTTGACCG
>JAZUQD010000216.1:0-7677 GCA_045605505.1 Pradoshia sp. | reverse complement strand
AACAAGTCATCCATTATGGCTTGTAAGAAAGTGGGCAGATGAATTCGGCGTTGAGCAAACAGAGAAAATGTGTGAAGAAAACCTGCATGCTCCTGTGCAAACTGGCAGAGTAAATGTTACGAAAATCAGCAGAGAAGAATTGATGGAAAAGCTGAAAAGTGAAGGGTATATGGTTGAACCGAGTCTCTTGATAGAAGAAGGGATCCGTTGCCTTAAAGGAAATATGGCTATGTCCGAGAGCTTTAAGGAAGGACTATTTAGCATACAGGATGAGAGTTCTATGCTCGTGGCCTATGCTTTAGCTCCGAAAGAAAACGAAATCATTTTGGATAGCTGTGCAGCACCAGGCGGTAAAACGATGCATATCGCTGAAAAAATGAATAAGACCGGCCAAATATACGCACTTGATCTTCATGCACATAAAACAAAACTAATTGATACGCAGGCAAAACGACTTGGTTTAACGAATATTGAAACTAAGCAAATGGATGCAAGGAAGACACCTGAATTTTTTGATACGGATATGTTTGATAAAATCCTTGTGGATGCTCCTTGTTCTGGTTTGGGCGTGTTAAAACGAAAACCGGATGCCAAGTATACCAAAAGTGAGCAAGATTTGAACTCGCTTGCGAAAATTCAATTCGATATTTTACATCAAGTATCCCAATTGGTAAAAAAAGGCGGTACAATCGTTTATAGTACATGTACTGTTGGCCATGATGAAAATAATGCGGTTATTGATGCATTTCTTCAAGCGCATCCTGAGTTTGAGAAGGATCTTACACTTAAAGACAGAATGCCTGAAAAGGTGAGACCTTATATTATAGATAATAGTTTACAAGTACTACCTCAATATTTTGGAAGCGATGGATTTTTTATTGCTTCAATTCGAAAGAAGGCGTAAGGAATGAAACAAACGACAACTAAGGAAGTAAAGAAGCAGGATAGCCCCCCATCTATTTATTCCTTGCAATTAGATCAGCTGAAAGAATGGCTCGTGGAAAATGGAGAAAAAGCATTCCGTGCAACACAGATTTTTGAATGGTTATATGAAAAAAGAGTTTCCTCTTTTGAAGACATGACTAACCTCTCGAAAGAGTTACGTACAAAATTAGCAGAGGCATATACATTAACGACATTAAATACACTGGTTCAGCAAACATCAAAAGATGGTACGATTAAATTCTTGTTTGAATTACAGGATGGTTATTCCATCGAGACTGTGTTAATGCGTCATGATTATGGAAACTCAGTTTGTGTGACTACACAGGTTGGCTGCCGTATCGGCTGTACATTCTGTGCTTCTACCCTTGGCGGATTGAAGCGAAATCTAGAAGCCGGAGAAATTGTTGCTCAAGTTGTAAAGGTTCAACAGGCTCTTGATGAAACAAATGAACGAGTTAGTTCAGTTGTTATTATGGGTATCGGAGAACCATTCGATAACTATGACAATATGATGTCATTCCTGCGAATCATCAACCATGATAAAGGGTTAAATATCGGAGCACGTCACATAACGG
Organism: Pradoshia sp.; assembly: GCA_045605505.1. Taxonomy (GTDB): domain Bacteria; phylum Bacillota; class Bacilli; order Bacillales; family Pradoshiaceae; genus Pradoshia. The sequence goes on along the minus strand of JAZUQD010000216.1, from coordinate 6,157 downwards.
TTTCGACAAGTGGAATTATCCCTAAAATTTATAAATTTGCAGATGAGAAATTACAAATCAACTTTGCCATTTCATTGCATGCTCCAAATACTGAGCTTCGGAGTAAGCTAATGCCTATTAACAGAGCATACAAACTTCCTCAATTAATGGAAGCCGTTAAGTATTATGTGGATAAAACAGGCAGAAGGATTACATTTGAATATGGACTTTTCGGTGGTGAAAATGACCAGGTTGAGCATGCGCTCGAGCTTGCGGCTTTAATAAAAGATATTAAATGTCATGTCAATTTAATACCAGTTAACTATGTCCCTGAACGGGAATATGTAAGAACACCGAGAGAACAAATTGATCTTTTTGAAAAAACATTGAAAGATCAAGGGATAAATGTCACAACCAGAAGAGAGCAAGGTCATGATATTGATGCTGCTTGCGGACAACTGAGAGCAAAAGAAAGGAAAGAAGAGACGAGGTGAAGGGATGAAGGCAGTTTTTAGAACAGACCGGGGCAAAGTGAGAATCCATAATGAAGATCAGGGTGGTATATTTTATAAGGAAAATCCTTTTATGATTTTTGCTGTCATTGCCGATGGAATGGGTGGTCACAAAGCAGGTGATGTAGCAAGTGAAATGGCTGTTTCCAAACTAAAAGAAGCATGGGAAACCGAGTTGCATGCAGATTCACCAAGTTCTATTGAATTGTTTTTGGAAGAGCAAATCAAACGTGTTAACCGTGAAATTTACGAGCACTCCATGACACATGAAGAATGTGAAGGTATGGGGACAACCATTGTCGGCGTGATTTGTACAGATAAAACAGCCACAATTGTAAATGTAGGAGATTCGAGATGTTACCTTTTGAATGACAGTGGCTTTAAACAAGTAACTGAAGATCATTCCCTGGTTAATGAGCTTGTGCGTTCCGGTCAAATTTCTAAAGAAGATGCTGCACATCATCCTAGAAAAAATGTCATTCTTCGTGCACTTGGAACAGAAAATAGTGTGGATGTTGATATAAAGACAATCAGTTTTGAAGAAGGAGATCGTCTGTTATTATGTTCAGACGGTCTCTCTGATAAACTTTCCGAATCAGAAATAGAAACCATTATAACAGGCAATGAATCCTTAGAACAAATTGCAGGTACATATATTCAAAAAGCTAATGAAAACGGGGGAGAAGATAATATAACTCTAGTAATCCTTCTGCACAGCTTTGAAAGTGAAAGTGGGTGAGTTATATGTTGACCGGCAAAAGAATTAGCGACAGATATAAGATCCTCCGCATGATTGGTGGAGGCGGAATGGCTAATGTATACCTGGCAAGAGATATGATACTTGATCGGGACGTTGCCCTAAAAATCCTTCGTATGGATTTTTCCAATGATGAGGAATTTATTCGACGATTTCATCGGGAGGCCCAGTCCGCTACAAGCCTGACTCATCCAAACATAGTGAGTATCTATGATGTTGGAGAGGAAGGGGATATTTATTATATTGTGATGGAATATGTCGATGGCATGACATTAAAACAATATATCCAGGCATATGCGTCTATTCCAGTTGAAAAAGCATTGGATATAATGAAACAAATTACATCGGCTGTATCGCATGCCCATCAGAACAATATTGTACATAGAGATATTAAGCCGCACAATATATTGATTGATCATGACGGTAATGTCAAAATCACTGACTTTGGAATCGCGATGGCTCTTAGTGCAACTTCTATAACTCAGACGAACTCTGTCCTCGGGTCTGTTCATTATTTATCTCCTGAGCAAGCAAGAGGTGGAATGGCGAATAAGAAATCAGATATTTATTCACTTGGAATCGTAATGTTTGAATTGATTACCGGCCGATTGCCTTTTTCAGGCGAGTCTGCTGTTTCAATAGCTCTGAAACATCTTCAATCAGAGACTCCTTCTCCAAGAAGATGGAATCCATCGATACCACAAAGTGTGGAGAATATTATTTTAAAAGCAACGGCCAAGGATCAATTTCATCGATATGCCAGTGTGGATGAAATGAAAGAAGATATAGAGACCGCTCTGAATCCTGAAAGATTAAACGAAAGTAAATTTTCCATACCAAATGATGATGATGTTACAAAAGCGATTCCGATTATTACGAATGACCAATTATTTGAGGATTACGATGATACGAAAGTTATCCCAATTGATGAAGATACCGTATTGATGGAGCAGGTTGATGAGTCTGTTGGGAAAAAAGGTTCACTAAAAAAGAATAAGAAAATCAAAAACAAAAACAAAGATAAAACAAAAAAGCAAAAACAGCAGCCTAAGAAAAAGAAAAAATGGCTTAAGGTAATCGGAATTATTTTGGCAACTCTCATTTTGCTTACGATTCTGGCTATTTTGTTTTTACCTGGAATGTTAGCCGCAAAAGATGTTTTGGTACCTGATGTAAATGACAAACAATTGGAAAAAGCTATGTCTACACTGATTGAGCAAGGTTTCGAAATTGGGGAAACAATCGAGAAACCGGATGAGGATATTCCAGCAGGAAATGTGATTAAAACAGACCCTGAAGCAGGGGATACCGTTAAAGAGGGTTCGGTCATTAATGTCTATTTCAGCAGTGGAAAAGCGCAGGTAAACGTCCTCGACTATGTGGATCGTCAATATGAGGACATTAAGTCGCTCATAGAAGGTTTTGGCTTTAAAGATATTGAAATCAATCGGGTAAATGATGATTCTGAAGCAGGGACTGTACTTGAACAGGAGCCGCGACAGGGTGAAGAAGTCATCCCTTCAGAGACAATATTGACATTAACACTAAGCAGCGGTCCGGCTAAAATCACTCTCAAAGATTTAACGGATTATAATCAGAAGGCACTGGATGATTATGAGGCTGATACAGGACTTCAGGTCACCATTGCAAGAGAAGAATACAGCTCGACAATTAAAGAGGGACAAGTGATTTCTCAGGAGCCTGCAGCAGGCACAGCTGTGGAGATTGGGTCAGAGGTCAAAGTAACTATTTCCAAAGGGGAAGAAGAAATTCCGCCCAAGGAAACGAGTAAAGAAGTGACCATAACGTATGATGAAGAATTAGCTGGTGTGCCTCAATCTGTGACAATATTGATCGAGGATTTAAACAACAACATGACTGAACCAGTAGAAACATTCGAAATAACGAAAACTGTCAAAAAAACATTGCAATTTACCATCCCTCATGATGGTAAAGCAGGGTATAAAATCATAAAGGATAATAGTGTTTATGATGAAGGAGTCATTAGTTATTCGGACAGTTAATAGTAAAGGAGGGAATATATGCCTGAAGGAAAAATTGTTAAAGCATTAAGCGGCCTTTATTATGTAATGGATGAGGGGCATGTCATCCAATGCAGGGGCCGTGGTGTTTTTAGAAAACAAAAAGTTACGCCTCTTGTTGGAGATACAGTTATTTATCAAGCGGAAAATCCGACAGATGGATATATAATGGAAATTAAAGAGCGCAGAAATGAATTAGTGCGTCCACCCATTGCCAATGTAGATCAAGCAATTCTCGTATTTTCAGCTGCAGAGCCTGAGTTCAGTACCACTTTATTAGATCGATTTTTAGTATTGGTTGAATCGAAGGACATTGAACCAATCATTTGCATCAGTAAAATGGATTTGCTGAATTCAGAAGAAGAGAAAAAGATACATGATTATGCAGAACAGTACAGAGAAATTGGTTATGATGTTATTTTAACGTCTTCTTTGAAGGAATCAGGGATAACGGAGTTACAGCCTTTCCTAAAAGGAAAAACCTCCGTATTTGCTGGACAATCCGGAGTGGGCAAGTCTTCTCTGTTAAATGTTCTTGATCCTACTCTAAATATAAAAACCAATATAATATCCTCTCATTTGGGCCGAGGAAAGCATACAACAAGACATGTAGAGCTTATTGATCTTGGAGATGGTTTATTAGCTGATACACCGGGATTCAGTTCTCTTGATTTTACCGAGATTGAAGCCGAAGAGCTAACTGGCTGCTTTCCGGAAATGAGAGAAAAAAGCTCGGAATGCAAATTCAGGGGTTGTCTCCACGTTAAGGAGCCCAAATGCGCTGTTAAACAGGGTGTTGAAACGGGCGCTATAGAGGAATATAGATACAATCATTATTTGCAGTTTCTGGAGGAAATAAAAGATAGAAAGCCGAGGTACTAACTATGGTTAAAATTGCTCCATCAATACTATCAGCTGATTTTTCAAAATTGGGAGAGGAAATCCGCGATGTTGAAAGAGGGGGAGCAGATTGGATCCATATTGATGTTATGGATGGCCACTTTGTTCCTAATATAACGATTGGACCACTCATTGTTGATGCCGTGCGTCCTATTACCAAATTAACGCTTGATGTTCATCTGATGATTGCAAATCCAGATCAATATATTGAAGCATTTGCGAAAGCGGGTGCCGATTATATTACGGTCCATGCAGAAGCTTGTACACACCTGCATCGCACCATTCAGTTGATAAAATCCTTTGGGGTTAAAGCCGGAGTGGTATTAAATCCCGCGACTTCTCCAGATGTATTGGATTATGTCTTAGAAGACCTTGATATGGTTCTTTTAATGTCGGTAAATCCAGGCTTTGGTGGACAAGCCTTTATTCCAAGTGTTCTTGATAAAATAGAACAAGTGGATAAGATGATCAAGGAAAAAGGTTTATCCATTGAAATTGAGATTGATGGCGGTGTAAATGAGGAGACGGCCAAACTATGCATGGATAAAGGTGCTACGGTGCTTGTAGCGGGATCTGCTATTTATAATAAAGAAGACAGGAAGAAAGCAATCGAAGCCATTCGCGGCGAGTAATCTTTGATTGTGGCTCGGCTAGGAGAAGTGCGTAATCACTTACTTGGCCAGGGTCCTAGAAACATGTTAAATAGAATTTGATTCTTTTAACCTAATGGCATTTATGTCTTGAATATTGAAAGAATACCGTATAAATAAGGAAAGGGTTGTCCATCAAGTTAAAAGAGGATAACCCTTTTTTTGTATGACAAATAAGTAAAGGAGCAAAACTTATGGAAATCAATATCGTTGCCGGTGGACCCGCTATGTATATTCCTGATTTAAGAATGTTAGATAATAAAGGAAGTGAAGCAATCTGGATTGGGGTGGATCGTGGCTCATTACGAATTTTGGAGGCAGGTATTCATCTTAATGCTGTATTTGGAGACTTTGATTCAATTTCTAAGGGAGAATTGAAGATCGTTCAGGAAAATTGCGATCATTTTTTTGAGTTCCCACCAGAAAAGGATGCAACCGATCTGGAATTGGCTCTTGAATGGGCTTATACCCAAAGTCCGGAGAGAATTACGATTTATGGAGCAAGCGGCGGCAGGATGGACCATGCAATCGCCAATATCATGATACTGTCAGGAGAAGAACATATTCGACATGGAATTCAGACAAGTATAGTGGATCAGAATAATATACTCACCATATATAAACCAGGATCTTATGTGCTGGAAGAAACCGAGTTCAAATACATATCCTTTATACCAATTACCGATGAGGTAGTGGGAATGACGCTTCTAAACTTTAAATACCCTTTAACAGATTTTACACTTCACCGAGGCAGTACATTGTCAGTCAGTAATGAATTAAATTTCAAAACTGGTACTTTTTCGTTTTTGAATGGCATATTATTGGTGGTAAGAAGCAGAGATTAATTTACTTGTTGAACTTTTTCCTCTATATATGAATAAAAATGAATAATGAGAACTGGCAGAGCTAAGGAGGGACACAATGAAATTTTATACGATTAAGTTGCCCCGATTTTTGGGAGGAATCGTTAAGGCTATGTTAGGAGCTTTTAAGAAAGGGTAAATTTCATATATGGCACCCTGCAATGGGGTGTTTTTCTTATGCAGGTGAGGTTATTTCTTTACTATGTATGATGCACTCCAAAAAAACTGACTCTCTTTGGAACGATTCTTTTATCATTAATCTTCATGATAAATGTGAAATATTATCAAAATCATAAGACTAAATAGGGGGAATTAAGGGAAAAATGAACAAGCATCCTTTAAAAGGATGCTTGTTTTCGTTTATTATACGCGTTCAACTTTACCAGATTTTAACGCTCTTGTAGAAACGTATACTCTTTTCGGTTTTCCGTTAACAAGAATACGAACTTTTTGA
>JAZUQD010000215.1:0-2219 GCA_045605505.1 Pradoshia sp. | reverse complement strand
ACAAGCTGTTTATTTTTTCAATCATATTTTCACTATTTATTTCTTGGCTGCCAGTATCAAACACACAGACAGCTACTGCAACCACTTACGCTAACTTAGGTGTAGCGAATGATTTTAATGTATTTGTTTTTAACGATCATTTCCAGATGGCATGTGATACAGAAGGAAGAGTTGCTGTAGGGAATGATGCTCATTATGCAAGTTTCAGTATAGGAGACAAATTGGATGAATCTAAAGAACGTTACGATTTAATTGTTGGAAACTCACTTTATGCTAAAGACTTTACTAATTCCAAAGGAAATACCGCCATTGGAATAGATGCTACATATGAATTTCAAAGTGTGACACATAATAATAGAGTAGAAGGAAATCCATTTAGGGTAGATTTAAAAACAGAATTGATCGATTTTGAGGCTGTATATAACGATTTAACATATAAATCTTCTAATTGGTCGCAATTGACTCCTAATGGAAATCTTGAGAAAAATGGTTCCAATTTGACATTAAGAGGTTATGACCAAGATTTAAATATTTTTAACTTAACAACTGAAGACCTTGCAAGTCCAAACGTTGGATTGCTTGATTTAGTAGTACCAGAAAATTCTGCAGTTTTAATTAATATTTCAGGTACTGATTTGAGTATGGGTAACTTCTCAATGAAAAATAATGGAGGAAACCTAGATACTAATAATGGTAGTAGGATTCTTTGGAATTTTCCTGAGTTAACCAAACTTGATATATTTGGTTTTGAAATGGTTGGATCTTTATTGGCACCGCAAGCTGAATTTATCCCTTCGGGTTATGGAAATATAAATGGGACTGTTATAGTTAAAGATTTTATTAACTCTTCCGAGGGAAATTACGAAACGCATCATCACCCGTTTAATGTAAATTTACCTTTAGATGAAGAAATAAAAGGATCTATCCAAATCACCAAGGTTGAAAAAGGAACTGAAAAGAAACTAGGAGGAGCAATCTTTAACCTGTACGATAATCCAGAAGGTACAGGTCAACCGGTAGGTGAACGAACATCGGATGAAAATGGATTGGCAACATTTGAGCACCTCACCTTTGGCACATACTACCTGAAGGAAGTACAAGCCCCAGAAGGCTATGAGCTATTAACAGATATGAAAGAAATAATAGTCAATGAGGAAAATCCAGATGTAGAACTTACCCTTGAAAACATACGGAAAGAGGAACCAAAAGGATCCATCCAAATCACCAAGGTTGAAAAAGGAACAGATAAGAAACTAAAAGGAGCCGTCCTGCGCCTGTACGATAATCCAGAAGGTACAGGTCAACCGGTGGGTGAACGAACATCGAATGAAAATGGGTTAGTGAAATTTGAGCACCTCACCTTTGGGACGTACTATCTAAAGGAAATCCAAGCCCCAGATGGATACGAGCTATTAACAGGTATGAAAGAAATAATAGTCAATGAGGAAAACCCAGATGTAGAGATGATCCTTGAAAACGTACCGAAAGAGGAACCAAAAGGATCCATCCAAATCACCAAGGTTGAAAAAGGAACAGATAAGAAACTAAAAGGGGCCGTTCTGCGTCTATATGATAATCCAGAAGGTACAGGTCAACCGGTGGGTGAACAAACATCAGATGAAAATGGGTTAGTGAAATTTGAGCACCTCTCCTTTGGTACGTACTATCTGAAGGAAATCCAAGCCCCAGATGGCTACGAGCTATTAACAGAGATGAAAGAAATAATAGTCAATGAGGAAAATCCAGATGTAGAGATTACTCTGGAAAACGTACGGAAAGAGGAGCCAAAAGGATCTATCGAATTCACCAAAGTCGATAAAGAGAAAGGTTATGGGTTGGAAGGAGCAGTCTTTGGTCTTTACGATAACAAAAATTGCGAGGGAGAGCCGAAGGCTAAAGGACGATCTGATGAAAAAGGGCTAGTAAAATTCGAGCAACTTACATATGGTACGTATTATGTGAAGGAACTTACAGCACCTAAAGACTATCAGTTATCAGAGGAAATAAGAACTATTACAGTAAATGAGAAACTTATAAAGGAAGAAAATTTTATTAATGATCGAATTAAGGAATTGGTAGGATCGATTGAATTCACCAAAGTGGATAAAGAAACAGGTAAAGGCTTAGAAGGAGCGGTCTTTGCTCTCTACGATAATGCGGAATGCCAGGGAGAGGCAAAGTATAAAGCGACGTCTAATGGCGATGGTTTGGTAAGATTT
>JAZUQD010000214.1:0-1907 GCA_045605505.1 Pradoshia sp. | reverse complement strand
AAAAAAGCGGCAGAGACAATCATGAATGGTCAACAAGTTCCGGTAGATGTAGGGAAAGTTAATGGTGACCACTACTTTCTTAATTTCTGGGGAATTGGGCTAATCACTCATACATCAAGCAATATTGATGAAAACCAAAAGAGATTAATGGGGAAAATGAGTTACTTTATTAGTGCATTACGAACGGTGAAAGAGGCGGAGACTTTTCGTTATAAAATGAAGACTGATCAAGGTGAGTATGAAGATGAGGCAGTGATGATTATGGTGCTGAATGGGAAATACATTGGATCCAATCAAATACCTTTGCCATCCATCAATATGGATGATGGACTATTTGATGTATTAGTAGTGAAAGAATCATCTTTTGGTGCGTTTCTTGATCTGTTTTCTCTTAATTCTCCTGATATAAACCTAAATGATGCTGAAACAAGGCTTTTCCATTTGCAGACGAAATCATTGTCAATTGAAACAGAAGAAGTGCTGGAAGCGGACACAGATGGCGAAATTTATTTGGAAACTCCCGCAACTATGGAAATCCTAAAGCATCATATACACATGATCAAGGGTTAGTAGTATCTTGGGGTTACAAAGTATACCTTTTCCTTTAAAATGGTAGAAAAGCCAAAATCGGAAGTGAGTTTATGTTTAAGTTGATTGAAAATACACCATTCCCCCGTACAAGAGAGATGCTACGTACTGATATGCGTAAATTGGGGTTAAAAAGAGGTATGAATATCCTTGTTCATTCCTCGCTATCATCAGTTGGGTGGGTAAATGGAGGTGCTGTTGCCATTATTCAGGCATTGATGGACACTGTTACAGAAGAAGGAACCATTATCATGCCGGCTCAATCAGCTGATTTGTCGGATCCAGCTGAATGGTTAAACCCACCAATCCCTTGGGAATGGTGGGAAACCGTGAGGAATACAATGCCAGCTTTTGAACCTGCTGTTACACCTACATATGGCATGGGAAAAATTGCAGAGCTATTTCGTACATATCCAGGTGTTTTAAGAAGCAACCACCCAAATGTTTCATTTACTGCATGGGGTAATCGAAGTGGTGAAATTCTTGCCAATCATCAATTGGAAAATGGATTAGGTGAAGGATCTCCCTTAAGAAAACTCTATGATTTAAATGCTCATGTTATGTTTATTGGAACAAGCTATGAAACGAACACTTGCTTTCATCTGGCAGAATATCGATCTGGTACCCGGGAAGTGATTCAAAAAGGTACTCCAATCCTTGTAGATGGAGAGCGGAAATGGGTGGAGTATAGGGATATTGAATATGATGATACTGAATTTGATACAATCGGAATTGCATTCGAACAACAATACTCCGTTAGGAAAGGTAAAATAGGCTGTGCTGATTCCAAGCTATTTTCCTTTTGCGAGGCAGTTGATTATGCAGTGGAATTTTTTAAGAATGAAGCGAAGGCGAAGGTTTAGCTTTATAGGAGATTATCGAAGAATGAGAGTGTTCTTTTATTTACCGTAATGTGTTCTATACTTGATGGCTGTTTCCAACTTGATTAAACATCCTTACTGATCTCTACATTGATCACGTACATAAAGAGGCTTTCCCAATAACTTGTTTGGGAAAGCCTTATTGGATTATTTATTCTACGTGCTGCATATCATTTTCGAATAGAAGTTCCAATTTGCCATCATGAAATTCAAGCTTCGTTAAACTTGTATTTCCTGGCGGTGTCGCTTTAAAGACATCTGAAAGTGGTGTGTTTTTAATATGTGTAAGCAGAACACGCAGGAAAATAGAATGGGTCACAATAAGGATGGTACCGGAAGGGTTTTCGTTTATAATTCTTTCGAACACATCGACAGCTCTTTTCTTGAGCTGATTAAAGGTTTCACCTGTCTCTGTCTCAAATAAATGTGGGGTTTCCC
>JAZUQD010000213.1:0-9870 GCA_045605505.1 Pradoshia sp. | reverse complement strand
GCCAACACGCGGTCAGCCCCTACATCACGCAAAGCTTTTTCCGCCACTTCTCTCGTGATTTTTGGATCATCCAGTGTGATATTTGACAGGATAGTTCCGGTAAACAGATAAGGATCCTGCAACACGATCCCCATATGCTCGCGTAAAGTTTGATGGGGAATCTCTTTCAGTTCCTGCCCATCAATCCGGATAGATCCCTCCTGATAATCATAAAATCGGAATAATAGATTCATGATTGAACTTTTACCTGAACCTGTATGTCCAACCAAAGCAATCGTTTCACCCTGTTTTGCCTCGAAATGAATATCATTCAGTACCTTCTCCCCTGCTTTATAACTGAAGGAAATATGGTCAAATTCAACATGTCCTTTGAAGCGAGAGATGCGATGATTTTCTACATTTGTCCCCTCCTCATCAAGTAAGGCAAATACACGCTCACCAGCCACCATCGCCTGTTCAAAATTGGCAAACTGATTGACGATTCCTGAAATCGGTTGAAACAGACGGTTTAAGTAATTCACCATCGCATACAAAACACCGAGGCTGACGATTGATTCACCAGCTGCTGCCATGCCTCCGAAATACCAAATAAAAGGCGTTAATGTAATGACACGCAGTGCACCAACAAGGTTTCCATTTAATAATGAATTTAATCGCTGCATTTTACTCTGGTAGACATAATGCTCTTTGTTCAGTTTTTCAAAATCCTCACTTGTTTCTTTCTCCCGCTTAAATGCCTGAATGATCGTCATTCCATTGATTGATTCATTAATCATGGCATTAATGTCACTTATACGTGCCCGGATTACCCGGTTATACTTTGTAGCAAATTTGCGGAATACGACTGTCCATATAACAAGCAAAGGCAAGGTAATTAGTGTTACCAAGCCAAGCTTTAGATTGAGCAAGCATAAGGCAATGATGATTCCGATAATATTAATCGTACTTGAAAAAAAGTTAGCCAATACCCTTACGTATAGCTCTCGAATAGCTTCTGTATCATTCGTAATACGCGCAACTACCTTCCCGGCCGGCAAATTGTCAAAATAGCGAATCGGAAGACGTTGAATTTGGGCAAATACATCCTTTCGCATGGTTTGAATGATTCGGTTTGCTGCTTTTTGTAAATAAAAACTCTGTCCATATTGAAAAAAGAATGCCACAACCATAATTCCAAAATAAATCGCAATCAATTTCATTATTCGGCTGATCTCCGGCTGATAAAACGCCATGATTTGTGATCCTGATAGTTTCTCAGCCTCATAGATGGCTTCTTTCTCTCCGCTCGTAATCACCAGCTGTCCCTCTTTATAGACCCTCTTTCCATCAAACTCTACCGGCTGGTTTAGAAATAAAAATGTGGTCCCAACCTGTTGAATGGCAACCTGATCACCAGTCCATTCACCTTTCTCTACATAGGCCTCCCGTGTGTACCATTTCCCTTCATAGTTAACCGCATCTTCCGTTTCCTTTGTTTCTACCCATGGTGATTCAATCCCCATTATGTGATGATCTATGATGTTTTTTCCAATATAGGGACCGATTAAATCAGCCCCTACTGAGATGGATAACATCATCAGTGCAAGGATAATAGTTCCTTTAAACTTAACTGCATATTGATATAAACGTTTGCCCGTTTTCCAACCAGATTCCGTTTGTTCCATATTTTCGTTCATTAGGCACTCACCTCCGTTTTCACTTCAACTTGTTGGCGATCATATTGTTCTTTATACCAGCCTTCCTTTTGAAGCAACATGACATGTGTGCCTTCCTCAATAACCACACCGTCATCGAGCACAATAATCCAGTCTGCATGCTGTACAGCCGATAATCTGTGAGTCGTAATCATCGTTGTTTTACCACTTCGTTCTTTACGAATGTTTTCTATAATAGTTGTTTCCGTTTTGGCATCTACCGCAGACAGCGAGTCATCCAGAATCAAGATTTCCGGATCTTTAATTAACGCCCTGGCAATTGAGATCCTTTGCTTCTGACCGCCTGATAAAGCAATTCCTTTTTCTCCAACCAGCGTTTCTAACTTGTTCGGGAGTCTTTCTATGTCTTTTTCAAAATCCGCGAGGCGTACGGCTTTCCAGAACTCTTCCTCAGTCGCTTCCATTTTTCCGAATAAAATGTTTTCCCGGACTGTTTTAGAAAATAAAACATGGTCCTGCGGGACATACCCAATCCATTCCCTGACGTCCCCCAGATTTTGTTTCTCAATCGGTACATCAGAAATGGAGAGAATTCCGTTTCCAGTCGGATATTCTCGAAGCAATTGTTTAACGAATGTCGTTTTCCCGCTTCCGGTTTTTCCGACAATCCCAATTGTTTCGCCACTGTCAATTTTGACATTGATATCGGCTAAATTATCCACTTTTGAGGATGGATAACGGAATTTAACCTGATCAAATCTGACATTTTCAAGTGCCGGAACATCCACAGGATTCGGATCATTTTTCACATCTTCCTGATAGGATAATGTTTCGTTCATCCGATCCAGCGAGGCATTCCCTCTTTGCATAACATTAATTAATTCCCCAATGGCAATCATCGGCCAGATCAGCATCGATAAATACACATTAAAGGTGACAAGCTGACCAATTGAAATCTGCTGAGCAAACACCAGATTAGCTCCGTAACCGAGACTGATTAAATAACTGATGCCGATGACAAATGTAATAACCGGATCAAACATGGAATCTACTTTCGTTACTCTCATATTTTTCTCATACACATCTTCTGTCATTTCTTCAAATCGCTGTTCATCAGCATGCTCCTGTACATACGCTCGGATCACACGAACACCTGCCACTGATTCCAGAACCTTGTCATTCATTTCACCAAAAGCATCCTGTGCTACTGTGAAGTGTTCATGAATTCGCTCTCCACCCTTTTTTACAGCCCATGCCATGATCGGCAGAGGTAAAATGGCTGCAAGTGTTAACTGCCAGCTGATTGTAATCGCCATCGTTACTAGAATGGCAATCATGTACAAGGTCGAATCCATTAGCGTTAATATCCCAAAACCCGCAGTAACAGATATAGATTTGAGATCATTCGTTGCTCTAGCCATTAAGTCGCCCGTTCGATTTTTTTCATAAAAGGTTGGGGTCATTTTTAATAAATGGCTCATAAATCCTGAACGCAGCTTCCGTTCCAAAACATACGCTCCACTGAATAACTGGTAATTCCAAATATACGTTAATAGATAAAGGGTGATCATTAATCCAATCATCCACCAAACGTATTTCATGATCGTCTCTTGCGTCATCACACCTATACTCATGTCATCGATCGCCATCCCAACAATCATGGGCGGCAATACTTCGAGCACATTCACGATATTCAATAACCCGATTGCTACGGTATACCGAATCCAGTGCTCTTTAAAAAACCATCCTAATTTCTTTAAAACCGAAAACATTTCATCTCCCCCTTAGTCTCTTAACCGAAAAACCTCACCTTTTGCTACGTGCTGTTTATCTGAACTTTTCTTGATATTGCTAGATAGATACGATTGGTTACCATCATTCTTCCTCCATTTCTAATTACACTCTACTCAGGTCAGCCAACAAAAAAAGGCTGCAACGATGATCGCGAGGTACTAAATCCATTCCAAAATAAAGTTTTTGAACGTTAAAAAACGTCCATCAAACTTTAGGATTAGACTAAAGTACTTTTCACGGCAACGTGCAGCCTTTTCGTTTAATACAAATTAATTCATATTTAAACGGGAGGACTGCACGAATTTGATATCGACTCGATGATACGCTACAAAAATCACTGATCTTTTCATCACACAGTCCTCCTTTCATTGGTAACTAAATTGGTAAGTCTTTACATAGATTACTATAATTTGAATTATTAGTCAATTAAGAATTTATACTATTTTCAAAATCATCACCTCTTTAATTGATGTAAATATATTTAATATTTATATCCAAACTACCTTGCATTGTACAGTACCACATGTCATACTATAGTTACTACTATACAATGTATAATAGCAAAGGAAAGGAGGCATACGCTTGAATGTTCAATTTAAAAAGGGTGTTTTAGAGTTGTGTGTACTTGTTTTATTAAATAACAAAGACCGCTATGGATATGAGCTTGTACAGGAAATCTCCAATAAATTTGAGATTTCAGAAGGTGCTGTTTATCCTCTTCTCAGACGTTTAACAAAAGAAGAATATTTTACGACCTATCTCCAGGAATCTACAGAAGGCCCGTCGCGTAAATACTATCATCTTACTAAAAAAGGACGGGACTATATGATGCAACTCGTAAAGGAGTGGCAAGCTTTTTCTATTGGTGTTAATCAATTAATCGAGGAAGGTGAAGTTAAGTGAATAGGGAACAATTCCTTAAGAAATTATCTGACCAGCTCAACACACTCCCGAGAAATGAACGTGATGATATTTTAAATGATTATAATGAGTATTTTGAGAATGGTTTATTAGAGGGGAAATCTGAAAGCGAAATTGCCGAAAATCTTGGATCTCCTGAATTCATTGCAAAGGAATTAAATATAACCAGTACATTTGCCCAGGTAGATCAGAAGATGACATTTTCAAACGTCATCAGCGCGATTGGGTTAACCATTGGCCTGAGCTTCCTAAATCTTATTATTGTTCTCGGTCCCGCCATCGCCATTGCAGGAGTATTGTTGGGTGGTTGGGTTTCAAGTGTTGCTCTAATCTTTTCACCACTGCTTCAGTTGGTCAGTATCCTACTTGGATTTAATCAAGCTTTTGCATTTGAGATTTTTCTTTCCATTGGGTTCAGCGGATTGGGGATTATCCTCTTGATTATCATGTATTATGTCACTATTTTTAGCTCTAAGGTGTTTATCAGATATTGCAAATGGAATGTTACTGTCGTAAAGGGAGGTATGAAGCATGTTTAAAAAATGGCTGGTCTTTGCTACTATTCTCCTCGTTATTGGCATTTCAGGAGCACTCTTAACTGCAAAGTCTTATTTTTCGTTTCAAAATGAAAATAACAAACAAACGAATCACTTTCAAAGTTCAAAGATCCACTCACTGGCCATCTCCAATAATGCTGGAACAATCAAACTGGCGGAAACATCCGGGGATGAAATAATCGTCGAAACAAATGGTCCTAAAACGTCTAAGTCGGTAAAAATGGAAGTAAAAGGAAATTCACTATCCATCACAAACGAGGCGGATAAAACGATTTCTCTTGGTATAAATTTTAAAAAATCCACTAAGAATATCACTATTTATTTGCCCCAAAAACAATATGACAGAATTGCTGTTTCGAATGAAGTTGGAGAGATTACGATAAATCAGATAGATGCAGTCAAACTAATCGTAGATTCAGAAATTGGAAATATTGACATAAGTGAGGTATCCTCGACCTCCCTGAATGCTACATCAGAGATGGGAGATATTTCAATCAACCACTACAGTGGGAAGCTTCAGGTTGAGAACGAGATCGGTTCCATAGAAATCACAACCGACGAAGTGAATCAGTCTCTTCTCGCCAAAAATGAAATTGGAGATATCAATCTAACCATCAATGAGGATCCGAAAAACATTCTCCTATCAGCAGATTCTGAGATGGGCAGTACGCAAATCTTTGGTAAAAAAACTGGTAGTTATATGAATGGTGATGGAAGCACCACCATCCAATTGAGTACAGAGACAGGTAGTATTTCTGTCAATCATTAAAGAAAGAAACCCGATTCGTTCTTTATAAAAGGTTGATTCGGGTTTCTTCCCCTCTTTTTTATACTGTTATTTTATTTTGATTTTGAGCAGCATTCACTAGGATGAACACCGCAGATAATAGGTGCATAATCATACCAACGCCAGGAATAAAGCCAACAATATTTGTTACAATTCCTAAGACATTTCCGTAAGCTTTGACTCCAGCTTTATACGAGAGGATTACAATGACGATATGAAACGCCAGCATGATAAATAAAGGTGTCCATGCCATACTTATTATAATAGTACCTCCAAGAACCGGTATACCTAATAATGCCTCTATACCGCCTGAGATCCATTTTAAAATATTAATCATTTCACGATTCACAACCAATCACCTCTCTCTTTTAATATAGTATCTAAAAATAGTATATATCTACTATATACCCGTAAAACAAATAATAATGTAGGATAATATTAAATAAAATATTATTTATATATACTATTTAAGTGGGTAGACAAAGTACTTGGATCTAAGAAGAACTTATCTGTTTTTTCGTTCTAGCTGTTCACTTCTATTTTATAACGCTATCTTCTACAGAATGGGCTAGCTTTCCGCGCGAAGGGAGAACAAAAAATCCACCCTTTCTTTTTAATGGGTGGATTTTTTGTTTATTTTTTATTGAATTGGCTTCTTCCCAGTGTTTCAACTGTTCTTGGGAAAAGGCTGTATATTTTGCTTCCGGCATTCATCCAGCCAGGCGCATTAATTTCTCGCTTATTTTTTAGCATGATATTCGTTATTTTTTCTGCCAGCTTGATTGGATCAATCATTAACCGCTCGATATTTTTAATATAGGTACCTTCTTTATCTGCAATCGTAAAGAAATTCGTTTTAATCGGCCCGGGATTCACGGACGTAACATACACATTCTCCTTGTGCATTTCCATCCGCAAAGCATTGGTGAACCCAAGAACGGCATGCTTTGTGGCGGAATAAACACTTGATTTTGGCGTTGCCATCTTCCCAGCCTGAGAGGCTATATTGATAATATGGCCTGATTTATTTTCCACCATCGCAGGCAGCACCATTTTTGTACAGGTAATCAGCCCGATGACATTTGTATTAATCATAGATTCTGTATCATCTAAGTTTGCTTCTAACGCTTTTTCAAAAATTCCGAAGCCTGCATTATTTACTAACACATCGGTATTTCCAACCTCATTTTTTATACGGGTAAACGTTTGTTCAACTGCCTTGCGGTTGGATACATCCAGTGTATAGGCATAGACATCACAATTAAATTCAGTGATTAACTCTTCACGAATCTTTAGTAATTTATCCTGGCTCCTTGCTAACAAGACCAGCCTGGCTCCATTTTTAGCCGCATGCCTGGCAATTTGCTCGCCTAATCCGCCTGAAGCTCCTGTGATCGTTACAATTTTTCCGCGAATACGCTCATTCATGTACTTCACTTCCTCATTAATGGTTCATTACTTGATATAATACCACACCATCCACCTCTTCACTTTCAATTTCATGAAGACTTTCGAGATAATCAAGCTGACCCAATGTTTCAAACAGAGCAAGTGCTGGATCTCTCTTAACCGCCTTAGGAAATAATTGCACGGCTAATTCCAGTACATTCCGACAATCTTCCCCAATAAGATTTTTAACATGAAAGGCACGTTCCTGCTGATTTTTTAAACGTCTCTCAATTAATTGGTAAGGTTCCGTAATATCATTACCATGTCCTGGATACACGACTGTTAGTTCTTCATTTAATAATCTCCGCAAACTATCATTCAGTTGTAGCTGTGGCTTTACTCTCTCCTGCCCCTGTTTTTTGGGAGCTTCCAGAATAGGGTTCGGTGAAATTTTACCCAGTAACAAATCTCCGCCAATCAGGACGCCTGTATTCTTATGATAAAAAGACAGATGGCCCTGTGCATGTCCAAAGGTTTCCATAGCAAACCAGCCAGGATGTCCAGGAAGCTCGTCTCCTTCTTCCAAATAATGAGTTAAGGGTTTAGAGCCGGAATACGTATATAACGCTTCTACATCATTTGCATGTTTCATAAATTGGGGCGGCACACCAAATTGGTTCGCCATACTCGTGAAAAACTCTTTCTGATCATTCATAAAAGCTGTATCCCGGATAAGATGCCGCTGATTATCTTCATGCCCGTACAATCGAGCATCCTCAAATAAGTCAGTCAACCCACAATGATCAGAGTGATGATGCGTTAAAATAACTTGTTCAATATCGGATAGCGTATACCCCAGTTCCTTTAACTGTCTTTCAAGTATCTCTTTCGCTTCCTCTGTTTTAACTCCTGCATCAACCAGCGTTAAAGCATCACCTTTAAGAAGATAGGTATTAACATCACCGACTGCAAATGGAGTCGGAATAATGATTTTTTCGGCTACCCTTTTAATTGAACTCATATCATTGCTCCCCATTATGTATTTTAATAATTATTTTTACATAATTTGTCTGAAAATTCCATTATAAAGTTTGAATATTCTTGACACAGGAGCTAAATTTTAGCATAATTTCTATTAATATTAGTAAACATACTTTACAAGCAATGATAAAGAATAGTAAATCATGGATGGCGCAAGAGAGTGGAACCCACTGACTGGAAGGTTTCATCGCCCGCTGCGTGATTGAACCTGCCTTTTGAGCTGTCAGGCAAACCTGACCGTTACCCGAGCGTTATCCGGTTTAGAGATGCATGCATAAATGATGCTGCAAATTAAGGTGGTACCACGGAAGAATAGCCTTTCGTCCTTTACGGGATGAAGGGCTTTTTACTTTTTAAAGGAGGCAGGAGCATGAATAAAAAAATTGTATTTCTGGGCGCCGGTTCTATGGCCGAAGCATTGATTGCAGGTATTATAAAAAAGGGGGCGACTGCACCTGCAAATCTATGGGTCAGCAATCGAAGGAATGACCCTCAATTGATACGCTTGAAAGAACACTATGGTATCACCCCATGCCGTGACATGGATACTCTTCTTACGGATGCTGATATCGTTCTAATAGCTGTTAAACCGAAGGATGTTTATACAGTCTTGCAGCAAGCCAAGCCCTTTTTAAAAGATACGATGTTACTTTTATCTGTTGCTGCAGGTATTTCTACACAAAGTCTTGAAGCTCTCACGGAGAATACCATGCCGATTATACGCGCTATGCCCAATACATCTGCAGCAGTTGGTAAATCCGCGACGGCTCTTTCAGGAAATAAATATATGAACGAAGAGAATCTCACATTAGCGAAAGAAATTTTCCAAACGGTGGGAATCGTTGTTTTTACAGAGGAAGAGAAAATGGATGCTGTCACAGGTCTATCCGGAAGTGGCCCTGCTTATATCTATTATCTAATAGAAGCCATGCAGCAATCTGCCAAACAAATTGGGCTTGAACATCAGGAAGCGCAAAACCTAATTATCCAAACACTGATGGGAGCTGCTGAAATGGTACACTCCTCTGAAAAATCTCCCGAAACGCTGAGGTACGAAGTGACGAGTCCAGGAGGAACCACTGAAGCAGGCATACGAATCCTTGAGTACCATGGCGTCAAGGATGCTGTCATCGAATGTATCAAAGAGGCCACACTACAATCCGAGCGCATGGGAATTGAACTTGGAAGCAAGATTCAAGAAAAAATACTGTTGGATTAAGAGCAGAGTTTACTGTACTCCTCTTAAAAAACACATGATCAGAAGGGAAAACCCAAATCTATGGGATTCCCCCCTTCTGATCATGGTCATTTTAAATGATAGATGGATTGAATCTTTGCAGCAACTTCGCTCGGTCGTACATCAATAGATGCTAACTTCTCTAGATGCACCCAGACTGGCAAGTACGTTCCTCTGCCTCTTGTTTCGTCTGTATATTCTTCCCCCTTTCCCTTGGATATGGTTCCAGTTACTATCTCTGCTCGGAAGAAGAACTGACTGCTTCCATCAAATTCAACTTCCGATAAACACTCTTTAACGCTTACTTCAACCCCAGTTCTTCCAATGCCTCTCTTTTAGCTGCCAGTTTTAGTTCTTCACCATTTTCTATACCACCACCTGGGAAGACATAATAAACAGAACCATTCCAATTCCTCTGAATAAGTACAACTTTTTCGTTTTCTATGATGACCACCGAGCTTCTATTTCTCATAGCTTTCTCCCCTCTAA
>JAZUQD010000212.1:0-7399 GCA_045605505.1 Pradoshia sp. | reverse complement strand
GCGTGTTTCCGAAGATGAACATTCTTTAAAGGCTGGTGATCGTGGACCGACTTTGATGGAAGATTTCCATTTCAGGGAAAAAATGACGCACTTTGACCATGAAAGAATACCAGAAAGAATCGTTCATGCACGAGGCTTTGGCGTACATGGTTATTTCCAGGTGTATGAACCGATGACAAAGCTGACTAAAGCTAGCTTTCTACAGGATCCAACGAAAAAAACACCTGTATTTGTCCGTTTTTCTACTGTAGCAGGCTCCAAAGGTTCTGCTGACACCGTCCGCGATGCCCGTGGGTTTGCAACAAAGTTTTATACAGAAGAAGGTAACTTTGATCTTGTTGGAAATAATATTCCTGTATTTTTCATTCAGGATGCGATTAAGTTCCCGGATTTAGTTCATTCCTTTAAACCTGAGCCGCATAACGAGATGCCACAGGCAGCAACAGCCCATGATACGTTTTATGATTTTATTGTAAACAATCCTGAGTCCGCTCATATGGTCATGTGGACAAATTCAGACAGAGGGATTCCTCGAAGTTATCGTATGATGGAAGGATTTGGTGTGCATACATTTAGACTTGTGAATGAACAAGGTGAGGCACATTTTGTTAAATTCCATTGGAAACCAGTGCTTGGGGTACATTCTCTTGTATGGGATGAAGCTCAAAAAATTGCAGGGAAAGATCCTGATTTTCATCGCCGTGATTTATACGAAGCGATTGAAATGGGGAATTACCCTGAATATGAATTTGGTATTCAGGTAATTAAGGAAGAAGATGAATTTAAGTTTGATTTCGATATACTGGATCCTACAAAAATTTGGCCAGAAGAGCTGGTTCCAGTCCAAAAAATAGGGAAAATGACGCTGAATAAAAATGTAGATAATGTGTTTGCTGAGACAGAACAGGCAGCTTTTCATATTGGTCATGTGGTTCCTGGAATTGATTTTACCAATGATCCATTATTACAGGGACGTTTATTCTCTTATACAGATACACAACTACTCAGGTTGGGGGGTCCGAATTTTCAGCAAATACCAATCAACCGTCCAATTTCGCCTGTACACAATCACCAGCGTGACGGATTCCATCAGATGCGCATCGATCAAGGTCAGGTAAGTTACCATAAAAATGGATTGGCTAATAACTCTCCATCGCCTGCCTCACCTGAAGATGGCGGATTTAAACATTATCAGGAAAAAGTAGATGGATATAAGGTTCAAAAGAGAAGTGATAGTTTTAATGATCACTATAGTCAGGCTAAATTATTTTGGAACAGCATGTCTTCGGTAGAAAAACAACATATTGTAGAGGCATTCCGGTTTGAACTTGGTAAATGCCTAAATAAAGATATTCAACAGCAGGTTGTCAATATGTTTGCAAATGTTGATCATGATTTGGCTGAACAAATGGCCGTCGGATTAGGTCTTGAAGTACCCGCTGAGATTGAAGAATCAAAAGTGAAGGATTCTTCAGCAGCAATCAGTCAATTGAATACAGTCAAAGGTGTTGCGACAAGGAAAATTGCTGTACTTGTTCATAATGGATTTGATGGAATGGATTTAAAACAGGCATTGGTGGCATTTGATGAAGCCGGTTTAACAGTAGAAATTGTCTCTGAAAATCAAGGTAAAATAAAAAGTGCCAATGGAGCTGAGCTAAAGGTGGATCAAACATTCTTGACAACAGATTCAGTACTCTATGATGCTATTTATCTTGCGTCAGGTCAACAAAGCGTAGATGCGCTTAAAAAATTAAATAAAGTGAATGAATTTATCATGGATACTTTTAATCACTATAAAGCAATTGGTGCTCCGAAAGAAGCAGCAGATTTAGTTG
Source organism: Pradoshia sp. (assembly GCA_045605505.1). GTDB lineage: Bacteria > Bacillota > Bacilli > Bacillales > Pradoshiaceae > Pradoshia. The sequence goes on along the minus strand of JAZUQD010000212.1, from coordinate 5,561 downwards.
CTCCATTTATCCGCACATCCAATGGAGCTGCAGGCATTATCACGTCTTCTTCAGATGATTTAATAGAGACATCTGTAGATCAATTTATTGAAGCCATTGGTAGCCATCGCCACTGGGACAGAATTCAATAAGAATACGCTGGTTATATAAACACTAAAAGCCTCTAATCCTTATGGATTTAGAGGCTTTTAGTCTATTAAGAAATGTGGATGGGGTCTTGCTTTTTTGTCTTGTGAGCAAATCTTTTCTCCCATGGGCGACTAAGCCAGCGTTTGACAGCAAAGATTGCACGAAACCACTCGTCTATCCCCTGAGCAATCCAGATTCCGAGTAAACCAAGACCAAATGTAATGCCAAAGAGATAACCGAAGCCGACAGTGAATGTCCACATCGATAATATACCGATAACAACTGGGAAACGAACATCACCCGCTGATTTCAATGAACTCATTAAAACTATATTAACGGCTCTGCCAGGTTCAACCAATACGATGCCCCATAGAACAGGTAAAGAAATCGCTAAGATGGCTACATCTGAGGTGAATAACTCGAGTAAGGTATTCCCTGTGAGCGCGAAAGTCAGTGAAACAGCAGTGGAGGCAAATACGGCAATTTTCACTGTTTTTATTCCTCTCTTTAAGGCCTCATCAAATAAACCGCCCCCTATGTATCTTGCTACTAAAAGCTGTGTTCCTTCACCAATCGCCACACTGAATAAATAACAGAGCATCGTTATGTTCGTTAAATAGACACGCGCAACTAATGAAGCATCTCCAAGGGTAGCAACGATAGCAGTTACGACTAGCTGGGAAAAATGATAGGATAAATTTTCTCCTGCAGATGGTATGCCTATATGGAACAAATTTTTCATATCTTCAGTGTTTATATGAAATAAGTCAGTAACCTGAAACCGTAAAGCCAGCTCTTTAATGACAATTAAAAAGAGAGCTAATACGGCAAAACAGCGCGCAATAATCATTGTCCATGAAACTCCAGTTACACCGGTTATCGGGAAATTAAATATCCCGTATATACTAATGACATATCCAATTGTACTGATGATATTCATGAGAAGTGAAACATACATTGGTTCCTTTGTTCTACCGTGGCTTCTGAGAATAGCGCTTAAAACAAGTGATATAGATTCAAGAAATAAGGAAAAACCAACAATCCTTAAGAAAAGCAGAGCATATTCAAAAACTTCTCCACTGATATCAAAAAGACCTAACAGGCTCTTACCGAAAATAACCACCAAAAGAGATACAAGAATGCCAAACCAAAAATTAATGCCAAAAGCAGACCGTGATATTTGCCTTGCTTGATCGAAACGTTGTGCACCAATCCTCTGACCGATTAAAATCATGGCCCCAATTGAAGAAACGTTAAAAACTAATATAAAAATATTCATTAATTGGTTGGCAACACCAACACCGGCAGCAGCAAGGTCAGAATAGTTTCCCAACATTAATGTAGCCAGTAACCCCATCGCGATATGTAAAGAAAGTTCAATAAATAGTGGCCATGAGATGGAAAAAAGAGATTGATTCTGTATTTTATCTGTATTTATCAATACATCCTGACTCCTCTTTGTTAAAAATTAACACCTAATAAATCATTCTATAAAATTTTCCTTTATATGTATATCATTAATGTAAAAATATATTTTATAAGCTACTTAAATATGATTTTATCTATAATATGGAAATTATTCTTATTGTCCGAGTATAATAAACAGAAAACAAAGGGTGAATCTGTGATGAATATAAAAGGAATCAATCATTTGTTATTTTCTGTCTCTGAACTTGAACGTTCTGTTGCATTTTATAAAGAAGTATTTAGAGCTAAATTACTAGTAAAAGGAAGAACAACAGCTTACTTTGATTTAGGTGGACTATGGATTGCTTTGAATGAGGAACGGAATATATTACGGGATGATATTAAACATTCTTATACGCACATAGCATTTACTGTAAAGGAAGAAGATTTTAATGAATCTGTTAACCATTTAAAACGGTTAGAAGTAAATATTCTCCCAGGTAGAATAAGGGAGAAAAAAGATAAACGTTCAGTCTATTTTACGGATCCGGATGGTCATAAATTTGAATTTCATACCGGGAATCTCCAGGATCGTTTATCTTATTATAAAGATGAGAATGCTCATATGGAGTTTTATTAGTAGGAAATAAGCCATAGAGATGAAAGTGAAGGTATTTATTTGAACTGGGAGGTGACGTTTCTGAAAGCGATATCATTAGGTATATTGGCGTCTTTTTTCTTTGCAGTTACCTTTATTTTAAATAGGTCCATGGAACTTGCAGGAGGAAGTTGGCTTTGGAGTGCTTCCTTACGTTATTTTTACATGATTCCATTTTTACTAATCATTGTTCTGTTTCGGAAGAATTTACGGCATTTGTTTGTCATTATGCGAGAAAACCTAAAAGCATGGTTTATTTGGAGCTTTGTTGGATTTGGTATGTTTTATTTGCCTTTATGTTTTGCGGCCGCCTATTCATCAGGTTGGTTAATAGCAGGTACTTGGCAATTTACAATAGTGGCGGGGACTTTATTAAGCCCTTTATTTTTTGAATCGACCAATGGGGTCTCTTTAAAACAAGGCGTCATACCTAAGAAGCAATTATTTTTCTCCTGTATGATCTTACTGGGCATACTATTAATACAGGATGAGAATCTCAAATATTTAACATGGAAAGATTTCTTATTGGGATTCATACCGATCATAATGGCGGCATTTGCTTATCCATTAGGGAATCGTAAGATGATGGAAATAACAAGAGGTCGATTAGATGCCTATCAACGAGTACTCGGAATGACTTTTGCCAGCTTGCCCATTTGGATTGTCGTCGCCATACTGGCCATGTTTACGACCGGACCTCCTAACTCTGTGCAAACTATCCAAACATTTATCGTTGCCATCTCTTCAGGAGTGATTGCTACAGTTTTGTTTTTTAAATCAACAGATTTGGTTAATGGGGATATGAAAAAGCTGGCAGCAGTAGAGGCAACCCAATCGATGGAAATACTGTTTGCATTGGCTGGAGAAATGATTTTCTTATCAATTGTATCCCCATCTGTTCCAGCTTGGATTGGAATAGTAATCGTTATGATTGGTATGGCTTTACATAGCTTTAGCTCAGTTGAGAAGAAAGAGAAAGTTACTGTCGAAAAAAAGAATATAAAAATCTAAAAGTAAATTTAGTATTCTTTTAAACGTGTCTTTTCTGTTTGAATTGACACTTTTTCTTCTTTATTCACTTAAAAAGACTTTCTTTTGGATGATTTAACAAAAATTTCAGACAACTTTCTTGCCTCGCAATGAGTAAGCATTGTATTATGGGAAAGGTAGTTTAACACTCATTTCTATCTATAAATCAAACTATACTTCTGACAACAATTATATTGTCTCCTCGGTACAACACAAAAATCTATCGTTCACTCCGCATCTAATTTTCTCACGAATTTCACATATAAGGATCCGTCGTTGAATGACCAATTGGAAAGATAGTTTTACGAGTTCTATGAATGATTATATTGGAAGGAGTATTGTGATAGTATGAACTATGCAATTTTTAAAGACTATGAGGAAATGTCAACGTCAGCTGCAGAAATCATCACGCAGGAAGTCAAAGAAAATCCGCATCTTTTTATAGGACTCCCAGCTGAAAACAGTCTTAAACGTGTATTGGAGATATTGGCAGATCGATACCGGCTTGGGTTGGTTGATTTTTCAAAATGCCGTTTTGCCGTTATGTATGAATGGATGGGAAGGAGTTCTTATGAAGAAGGTAGCTGCAACCAATTTATATATAATGAGTTTTTTTCAAAAGTCAATGTGAAATCTACTCAAGTAGTCCTTTTTAATGGGAAATCTAAGAAACCCTGTAAGGAATGTAGGAGAATTGATAATGATATCATCAATTATGGCGGTTTGGACCTAGTCCTGCTGGGAATTGGAGTTGATTCTCAAATAGAGTTTAATGCGCCCAGTAGTTCTTTTTCTTGTTATTCGCATGTTCGTCGTATAGGAAGTAAGGACTCTTATCAGCAATCTGCTGCAGAAAAGCTTCCTGCAGCTTATTTAGTAGGATATAAACATATCTTGGGAGCTCGAGAAGTCATTGTGTTAGCAAATGGCTTGCACAATGCCCAATTAATTAGGAAAACATTAAAAGAGAATATCCACTTACATACTCAGAAGAAAGCTTTACACCGTAAAACAACTTTTTTATTAGATCAGGAAGCGGGAAGTTTATTACAAGTCTAAATACGAATCGCCGAAAATCTTTTTAACAAAAAAACGAAAATCAGTGCAAATGTAACTATATTATTATCCAATTAATTGTTAATATATGGGTAACAACTGGTGCCGGCTTCAAATTTATCCTGATGGAGGAGATAAGATGAAGAGAGTAGTGCGAATTATACCTTATCATATTGATGAACAACTTGATGCGGTAAATGAGGTGCCAAAGGGGATTGAAATGATTGAAGCCCCTGAAATTTGGAATGTAACTATGGGTGAAGGTGTGACTGTTGCCATATTGGATACTGGGTGTGACTTGAACCATCCTGATTTGGCGAAACAAATTAGTGGAGGTCGTAATTTTACGACTGATGATGACAGCGATCCAAACAAGTTTCAGGATTATAATGGACACGGTACACATGTGGCGGGAACAATTGCAGCTATACAAAATGATAGTGGCGTTGTAGGAGTTGCTCCAGCTGCCAAGCTGCTTATTTTGAAAGTGCTTGATAAAGACGGTTCCGGACAATATGAATGGATTATTAATGGAATTCTTTATGCAATCGAGCAAAAGGTAGATGTCATTTCTATGTCGCTTGGAGGATCGGAAGATGTACCGGAATTGCATGAAGCCATTCAAAATGCTGTTAAGAATAATATTTTAGTTGTTTGTGCCGCCGGCAATGAGGGAGATGGAAATCATCAAACAGATGAGTTTGGATATCCAGGTGCATATAATGAAGTCATAAGTGTTGGGGCAATCGATCTCGATCATCGTTCCTCTGAATTCTCCAATTCTAATAAAGAAATCGACTTAGTTGCCCCTGGTGAAAAAATTCTTTCTACCTACTTAGATGGTAAATATGCAAGCTTAAGTGGTACCTCTATGGCTACACCTCATGTGGCGGGCGCGTTAGCTCTCATTAAAGTCATGACCAATGCCAGCTTTGAACGTAAATTAAGTGAGCCAGAGTTATATGCGCAATTAATAAAAAGGACCATCCCGCTTGGGAACTCTGCGAAATTAGAGGGGAATGGGCTATTATATTTAACAGCTCCGGATTATTTAACTGAATTAGTTAATAAAGTGTCATTAAATGATGTTATAAATATGTAGATTTGATATACCTTGTTTCTGTAAGGGAGTTCCTTGTAATCAATCCATGTTTGAATGATGGCATGGTTAGTTAATTCGGAATTCATTTACGGACGGAATCAAAGATAAGTAACAAATAGATGAATAAAAGAATGATAATCTAGCTAAAAAGGACTGTGACACTGAATAACCATGCAGCGT
>JAZUQD010000211.1:0-12170 GCA_045605505.1 Pradoshia sp. | reverse complement strand
CGCTGCTACGCATACTTTAGTAAGAGGGCCGTGCTTTTTCTCTAATGTAAGCTTAATATCGAGTATAACGTTGGAGACAGCGATGACATCATGAATTTGTCCATCCAGCATGGCACGTTCGGTATGTTCTCTTATTAATACATCTGTAACCACATATTTATCCAGGCGTATTTCTAATATAATTCCTACGACTGAGCGCGTTCCAATATCGAGAGCAAAGATTTTTTTAGTCAAGGATTCGTCTCTCCTTTTACGCTTTAATACTTAAAAGCGGTTTATGGTTAAAGGTTTAATAGTGCCAACTTGGTTTTAATCCGTTATAATAGTTTCAATTATATACTGAAATGTAAAATATTTTACTAAGCGGGTTCGAAATTTTTATAATTTGTTAAGAGCCATGCTAAAACTCGGGAAGCAGAACAGAGAGGATGAGTGATATTGAGTAATAAGGAATTGAATGAATTAAGAGATCAATTGGATAATTTAAATCTACAATTATTACAGCTTATTAACGAAAGAGGAAAAGTTGTACAACAAATTGGTGAATTAAAAGGGAAACAAAGCCAATATCGTTTCGATCCTGTCAGAGAAAGAGAAATGCTTAATACACTTATCCAAAATAACGATGGACCGTTTGAAAAATCAACGATTGAACATATATTTAAAGAGATTTTTAAAGCAAGCCTTGAATTACAGGAGGACGACCATCGTAAAGCGCTGCTTGTTTCCCGTAAGAAACATCCAGAAGATACGATTATTGATATAAAGGGCGAGAAGGTTGGTAATGGACAAGCATCTTTTGTATTTGGCCCTTGTGCGGTAGAATCTTATGAACAAGTAGCGACAGTGGCAAAAGCTGTTAAGGATAAAGGATATAAATTACTTCGAGGCGGAGCATATAAACCACGAACATCACCTTATGATTTCCAGGGCTTAGGAGAAGAAGGATTGAAAATCCTGAAAAGGGTCGCTGATGAATTTGACCTGGCTGTCATAAGCGAGATCGTAAACCCAGCAGATATTGAGACTGCGGTTAAGTATATTGATGTCATCCAAATCGGTGCACGCAATATGCAAAACTTTGAATTACTTAAAGCGGCGGGAGCGGTTAATAAACCTGTTCTGCTAAAAAGAGGGCTGGCAGCAACGATTGAAGAGTTTATTAATGCGGCTGAATATATAATGGCACAGGGAAATGGTAATATTATATTGTGTGAACGCGGTATTCGGACATATGAAAAGGCTACAAGAAATACACTGGATATCTCAGCGGTACCTATTCTAAAAAAAGAAACTCATTTACCTGTGTTGGTGGATGTAACGCATTCTACAGGACGTAGGGATTTGTTAATTCCGGCAGCTAAGGCTGCTTTGGCAATCGGAGCAGATGGCGTTATGGCCGAAGTACATCCCGATCCGGCTGTTGCCCTGTCTGATTCAGCACAACAAATGGACTTCGACCAGTTTGATACCTTTGTAAAAGAGATAAAGCAATTCACTCAAAATACCGGTATTAGAGTATAATAAAAAGAGCTGCTTACCCTAGCAGCTCTTTTTCATTCATCTATCATTACATAAAAAGATTGGGGAATTCATCTTTTGAATAAATCTAAGAGAGATCCATTCTAGGTGTGAGTTGTATAATGATGTTTAGGCAGATACAGTCTTGCAAAGAAAGGAAGGATCAGCCTCGGTGAATAAAATTAAAATACATGTTCAGTTATGTATACAATAGTAAGAATATTAATAAAGTGTTTATTTGCACGAATTTAGAGGGTAGAGTATTATAATAACATACTAAATGGTACTTAATTCAATACTATTAGGGTAAGATAAGAGAGAGTTGGGCGGTGTAAAAAATGAATATTACAATTTATGATGTAGCGCGGGAGGCTAGTGTCTCTATGGCTACTGTATCACGGGTTGTCAACGGTAATCCAAATGTGAAACCGGCAACACGTAAAAAAGTAAATGAAGTAATTGAAAGACTTGGCTACAGACCAAATGCCGTGGCACGTGGACTAGCAAGTAAAAAAACAACAACAGTTGGGGTTATTATTCCGGATATCTCCAGTATTTTTTATGCGGAGCTGGCAAGGGGCATAGAAGATATTGCCACCATGTATAAATATAATATTATTTTAAGCAATTCTGATTCAAATGAAGATAAAGAAATGCATTTGATTCAAACCATGCTGGGGAAACAGGTGGATGGACTTGTCTTTATGAGTTCCAATATTACGGATCAACATATTGAAGAGTTTAAAAGATCGTCCGTTCCGATTGTATTGGCTGGAACAATTGAAGATTCAGCTCAAATTCCATCTGTTAATATTGATTATGAACAAGCAGTAGTAGATGTCATAACATCCTTTGCTGAAAAAGGACATAAGAAAATTGCGATGGTATCAGGTCCTTTACAGAATGCAATTATAGAGAAAAAAATGTTGCCGGGATACCGTAAAGCGTTAGAAGCAGCTAATCTACCATACAATGAGGAGTATGTAGTGGAAACAGACTCAACATATGATGATGGTATTGAAGCTTTAAACCAATTAATGGAATTAGAAGATAAGCCGACCGCTATTTTTGTCATTTCAGATGAAGCTGCTCTTGGTATCATCCATGCAGCACAGGATAGAGGAATCTCTATACCGGATGATCTTGAAGTAATAAGCTCTGACAATACGAGATTATCTTTAATGGTGCGTCCGCGTCTAACCACAGTTGTTCAGCCTTTATATGATATTGGTGCTGTTTCAATGCGTTTGTTGACAAAGTTAATGAACAAGGAAGAGGTGGATGAATCCACTGTGATTCTACCATACAGAATTGAAGAAAGAGACTCAACAAAATAAAAATAAAAAAAAGCTGAGCCATTTTGTGAATTTTCCTACAAATGGTTCAGCTTTATTTAATATAGTGGTTTGTATACATGGTATTTTAGTCCTCATCTTTTGGTGTGTGTAGCATGATGCTTGTGACCAGTTTTATAAGCTTTAGTTAAGTAATGAAAGTTTGTCCGTGGTTTATCCTATAAAGTAAACCTAATGATTTGCCGTATCAATAAAGGTTATGAGATGGTGTAAAGTGCCTTGTCCAAGGTCTTCGCATTCTTTTCTGTGATTTCAGCTTTCCGAGGAATAGGCTTATACATATCAGGTGGATCTTCCCATGTACTTGGTAATGTCACAGGTGCTAAAGCTGACCAATGATTATTCCATTCCTTTGGCAACTGACCTGAACGATTAGGGTTATTGGTCATTTCAAGCCAAATTAAGGACCATGCACGGGGTACTACTCTCCATATATCATAACCTCCGCCTCCAACTGCAATCCATTTTCCTTGGCAGTATTGGTGCGCAAGCTTATGGGCCAGCATAGGTATATATTGATAAATAGCTGTAGTGGCAGATAGATGTGTTAAAGGATCATAGTAATGGGCATCCGCACCATTTTGCGTTAGAATAACGTCTGGTCGGAAAAATTCAATAACAGCCTGAAAGGATTTCTCATAACAATCGAGCCAGGATTCATCTTCTGTAAAGGCATCAAGAGGGATATTAAATGAATAGCCATACCCTTTACCATTCCCCCGCTCAGTAATATTACCGGTTCCCGGGAATAAGTAACGCCCGGTTTCATGAATAGAAAGGGTGCAAACAGAAGGATCATCATAAAAAGTCCATTGAACCCCGTCTCCATGATGGGCATCCGTATCGACATAAAGTACTCTTGCGTTATATTTTTTCTGCATATACTTAATAGCAACAGAGCTGTCATTATAAATACAAAATCCAGAGGCTTTACCTCTAAACCCATGGTGCAAACCGCCGCCTAGATTCAAAGCATGCTGGGCACGGCCTTCCATTACTTCATCAACGGCAGACAATGTACCTCCAACAAGCCAGGCACTTGCCTCATGCATTCCGGGAAATATAGGTGTATCTTCAGTGCCAATCCCATAATTTAATGCTTTATCAGAATCTAGTTTACCTTGGCCAGCTAATTTAACAGAATTGATGTATTCCAGATCATGCACTAGACTTAACTCTTCATCAGTAGCCATTCTTGGTTTGATACAATCTTCTTCTTTAAGGGCATCCATCTTTTTTAATAAATCCACTGTTATTTGCAGACGTTTTTGGTTGAAAGGATGTTCATCATTAAATTTATAGGAAAGTAAATCGGATGAATAAATAAATGAAGCTTCCTTCATAGGTTGTTCTCCGGAATATTCGGCCACAATACCTCATATCCGGCCGATTTTAGCCCTTGAACGATTTTAAGAGGATTCATTGTTTGAATTCTCAGGACCAGAACTTTAAAAGCAGGGTCTTCATTATACGGATAAATAAAAATGCTATTCACATTTGAATTTTGCCCTTTAATAACTTCCGCAATTTCACTGAGGGTTCCGGGTGTATTGGTGACTTTTACTTCTATTTGGGAGGCAGGCTGATTGGCACCTGTCAGTTCTACATACGTGTGCAGAAGATCAGTTTCCGTAACGATTCCAACTAATTTATTCTCCTTGATTACGGGCATACAGGATATCTTTTGCTCATAAAATACAAAGGCAATTTCTTCAACAAAATCAAGTGGATGTGCGGTATAGACATCGGTAATCATGATAGCGCTTACTGGTTTTAAAAGATCCTCCTTGTATTCATCTAAATGATAGATAGATGGAGTTGCAGAGCGGATATCTACATCACATAAAAGGCCGATTAATTGCTGTGCATCATCTACAATAGGTATATGCCTGATTTTCTTTTGTTTTACCAGGTCAATTGCCTGCTGGAGTGTGGCGTTATTCTGTAGTGTAATTACAACTTTGATCATGATATCTTCAATAATCACTAGTATCCCCCCTTAAGATCAATAAATGGTGTGTGTTAATACATATACCGATTCATGAATCTTAATTGATCGAATCTTTGAATGCTTTCTTTATCTACATTTTTTCCGATTCTGGCCATTAAACAATTAGCCGGATGAGAGCAAATTTCAGGGTCATCGGTAGCATACCATTCCAATCCACCCGCACTCATCATTCTCTCCATCATTTTCCGGTATTCCCATACATTTAAGCCGCTTCCTTTTAAATCCCAATGCCAATAATATTCTGTTGTAATAATAATATAATTTTCCATCCACTCATCCATCATAGCTACCCGAAGTAGATTTTTTCCAACTGAACAGCCGCGATATTCACGGATGACTTCAATAGCGCCCAGTTCAATCAGATCTTCCATTTTCCCCTCTGACCATCGCTCAAGAGGGTCAGGATATAAATAGGTAACGTATCCAATAATCTCATCACGATCCCTTGCGATAATAATTCGGCCTTCAGGAAGGCTGCTAATTTGGATTAAAGCCTTATGTTGTTTTTCGGGAATTCTAAAGGCTACAAGGCCTTCATGAAAATGAAGATCCTCCAATTGATTATGAGAGACTGGACCCTCAATAACAAGCGGCCCACGAGGCGTTTTAAATTCTTTCGAATAATATGTTTTTTTATGCTCCATTCATACACCACCCAGGTCACATTTTAAAGCTATTATACAGTACTTTAAAATCTGTAAACGATTCATGTTATGAACTTTTTACGTCATCAGTAGTGGAAATTAAGAAACCTCTTTGGGCTATTTTCTGATGAAAGATTGTATTTTCTTAAAAGACACTACAATTAACAAAATTGTAACATATTGGTGTAAGTTATTAAATATTTTAAAAATTGAGATAAAATGGATTTTATACTATACTATCACTATATTATCTTTGATCAGGGGGGAATAATTATGAAACTGGAAGCGCTTTCTGTTGAAAAAGGGGATTATAATTTAGCGAACTATGAGGAAACTTATAGATCATTTGACTGGAAGGATGTAGAACAGGAATTCTCTTGGCATACCACGGGAAAAGTGAATGCAGCATACGAATGTATTGATAGACACACTGAAAATTTCAGGCGCAATAAGGTAGCATTATATTATAAAGACCCTAATCGCTATGAGAAGTATACATATAGTGATATGAAAGATTTATCGAATAAGGCAGGAAATGTACTGAAGGAATCCGGCCATGTAAAAAAAGGTGACAGGGTATTTATTTTTATGCCAAGATCACCAGAATTGTATTTTATTGTTCTTGGTGCTATTAAATTAGGAGCTATTGTTGGACCTCTATTTGAAGCATTCATGGAAGGAGCGGTTAAAGACCGCCTAGAAGACAGTGAGGCAAGTGTAATTGTCACAACTCCTGAATTAGTCTCCAGAATACCTGCAGATGAATTGCCAAATTTAAAACATATTTTTGTAGTTGGCGATAAAGTTGAAGAGAATGGTAAATATATTGATTTTAACGATAAATATGAAAAAGCTTCAAAAAAATTAGAGATAGAATGGGTGGATCGTGAAGATGGTTTGATTCTCCATTATACGTCCGGTTCTACAGGAAAGCCAAAGGGCGTTCTGCATGCTCATAATGCCATGATTCAACATCTGAAAACGGGGCAATGGGTTCTTGATTTAAAAGAAGAGGATGTTTATTGGTGTACAGCAGACCCAGGTTGGGTTACAGGGACGGCTTACGGAATATTTGCACCGTGGCTGAATGGAGCTTCTTCCGTTGTAACAGGTGGCCGATTCAGTCCTGAAGCCTGGTATCAAACAATTGAGGATTTCCATGTGACCGTTTGGTACAGTGCTCCAACCGCATTTCGTATGTTGATGGGAGCTGGGGATGAGATTGTAAAACAATATGATTTATCGAGTCTTCGTCATGTACTCAGTGTTGGGGAGCCTTTAAACCCTGAAGTTATTAAATGGGGGCAAAAAGTATTCTCAAAACGGATTCACGATACATGGTGGATGACAGAAACTGGAGCACAGCTGATTTGTAATTACCCTTGTATGGAGATAAAACCTGGCTCTATGGGGAAACCGGTACCTGGAGTAGAGGCTGCGATTGTGGACGACCAAGGGAATGAGTTGCCGCCTTACCGAATGGGTAATTTAGCGGTTAAAAAAGGATGGCCATCTATGATGAGGCAAATCTGGAATAACCAACAAAAATATGAATCCTATTTTATGCCATCTGGATGGTATGTCTCAGGGGACTCTGCTTATATGGATGAAGATGGCTACTTTTGGTTCCAAGGAAGAATTGATGATGTTATTATGACTTCTGGAGAACGGGTAGGACCATTTGAGGTTGAAAGCAAATTGGTTGAACATCCGGCTGTTGCTGAAGCCGGAGTAATCGGAAAACCGGATCCAGTACGAGGGGAAATCATTAAAGCGTTTATTGCCCTTAGATCAGGATACGAGCCTTCGGATGAACTAAAAGAAGAAATTAGGCTATTTGTTAAACAAGGGCTTGCTGCTCATGCTTCACCAAGAGAGATTGAGTTCAAGGACAAGCTGCCAAAAACACGCAGCGGTAAAATTATGCGAAGGGTATTAAAAGCCTGGGAGCTTGAATTGCCTACAGGTGACTTATCAACAATGGAAGATTAAAACCAAGGGTGTTTATAAGGTTTCGATGACCTTATGAACACCTCTTTTTATTTTCTATTAAGCCTCAGCCTATATATTTTTAATTATAGGGAAAAAAGATAATGAATATTAAACTGGTAAAGTTTCAAGAAATCTTTTTTTGAGGATTATTATAGCCTTGTATGAAATGAGAAGGTTATGGCTCAAATAACAGAACATTCGATTTCTTTTGAGGAAGCTCAAGTAAATTTTCATAAGTTAGTAGAGTGTAATGAGAAATATAAAAACGAAAACTTTGGTACATATAAAATCTTTGACAATGTTGGTGAATTTATTGGACTGAGTCATGTAGAAGAATGGCTTAAAGAAGCTGAAATTGGATATAGAATATTGCCAAAATATTGGAGTTTAGGCTATGGAACGGGAATTGCCAAAACATTAATCGAAAAAGCTAAGAAATCAAAATTGAAGAAACTAAAAGCAATTATCGACCCAACTAATATCCCTTCGAGAAAAATTTAAATTAGCTTGGGATTTAGAAGCGAATAAGGTTTGTACGATCGATGAATTACCAGGGGAAATCATGCGTAAAAATTTGATGTAGATTTACTATCTTGTATTTGTATACCTGTATGTATATAACTTTTCAGCCATAAAGCTTGTTATTAAACCGATAAGGATGGGTACGAATGACCCTATTGAAAGATAGAACTCATTTGAAACATTTCTGTATTCATATTGCATCTGTAACCAAGATATAATAAACAGATGTCCAAGAAAATAAAGTAGGATGGTTGTCACTATAAACGACCCAAAAGTCACGATAAAACTTTTTATCTGCATATCATTATCCTCCAATCGAACCATTTACATATTTTACCTATAAATATTCTCCTACACAACCAAAAAATCTAAAAGTAACAATTTTTATTATACGATTATCTTAGAATATAGAAAAAGGCTGTTCCAAGTCTGGTTAAATCGACATAGAACAGCCTCTTATTTTATTCTTCTTCTTCTGAATTTTCCACAGGTACTGGCTCTTCAGCAGGTTCTGTTTCTTCGTTCACTTTTGGCTCTTTCTTATCTGTAGTTTCTTTCTTGTCATTTGTTTCTTTTTTATCTGTTATTTTTGTAGTTTCTTTCTTATCTGTTGACGTATCTTTTTTGACTTCTTTAGCTTTAGGCTCTGCTTTATATTCAATCATGGAGGATGGGGCAGATTCTTTACCTGCTATATCCACTGCAGTAATGTAATACTTTCCTTTACCATCCGTTTTATAGCTGAGCGAGTCATTCCCTTTGATACTGGCCACTTTGCTGCCATTTGCGTATACACGGTAGCCGACTATATCAGAATCTCCAGGAGAACTCCAGCTAATGACATTCTCTTTTGAAGTAACTGATGGTGCTCCAGGAGCTTTTCCATTATCATTCATTTTCGAACCACTAACGATCATATTTTCAAAATCAGACCCTTTTGGCGTCATACTTGATTTATCAATAAGGTATTTTGCACCTGTAACGCCAGAAAAGTCAGCATTGACAACAAGACCAGTTTCAGTAAATTCCTGTGGTGTAGAATCGAGTGCTACATATTTCTTCCCATTAATGAATACATATTTCTCACTTGATGTCGGCAGGTTGCCGTTACCAGAGGAAGGAAGATACTTGGCATTAAAATAATCAGATTTTGCGAGTCCGGCATCTGCACAGGACTTGGAAGCTAACGACCCAGTCAGCGTACAATAGGATCTGGTTACAATTCCACCTGGCATTTGGTGCCGTTTTGAAGTTCCGATTAAATTAGGCTCAACATCATAAGCAGAATTGATTAACTGTGCCCATAAGGATTGATTTCGTTTTGAATAGCTCATACCTGATGTATCTACAGAGCCATTAGAATCGTATCCCATCCAAACGCCAAATGTTACATTCGGATTGGTTGCGACCATCCAAGCATCCTTGTAATCCTGACTCGTACCTGTTTTACCGGCCCAATCGGCTGAAAACTTCAATTTACTATTTAAGCCGGCTGCTGTACCGGAGCTGATGACATCTCTCATCATATCAATTGTTAAATAGGCTGTTTGTGGACTAAAGACTTCTGTCTTCGCCGCTTTATGTTGATAAATAGTTTTTCCATTCGAATCTACTATTTTATCAATCATATAGCTATCTACGAATTGTCCGCCATTTGCAAATGTAGCGTAGGCATTCGTATTCTCTTCTACGGTTACCCCTCTGGTTAATGCCCCTAATGACATGGCAAGGTTTGTATAATCCGCCTTTTCTAAGGAGCTGAAGCCCATTTTTTCAAGATAGGTTACCGGGTTGCGATTAATGATTTCAGCGTATTGCACCGCTGCCGGTATATTATAGGATCGTTTTAATGCTTCACGTGCAGTGGAGATACCAGTAATTCCGCCGCCAGCATAGTTTCCTGGACTCCAACCACGAATACTTACAGGCGCATTGACCAAGGTTTTACCAGGATAAGAGACTCCATATTCCATGGCTGGCGCGTAAACAAGCAATGGTTTCATCGTAGATCCATTGGAACGAATAGCTGATGTAGCATGGTTTAGTTGCTCGCGTTCAAAATCACGGCCTCCAACGAAGCTGAGAATTTTTCCGGTAGTGTTTTCAATCAACATGGCGCCAACTTCAATTGGTTCATTCTCTATATAGGTTTCTCCAGTATCGGGATTCTTCTTGGTCACTTGTCTAGTACCCTGATAATATGGGAAACTCTCAGTGACCTGTTTCATATTGTCATACATTTTTTTATTAATAGTTGTATGGATTTGATAGCCATTTTGTCGAATCGCTTGATCGGCTAACGTGTAATATTGCTTATAAAGATTGTCGTCTTTTTCTAAATCTTTATTTGAAAGACCATCTTGCTTTGCCAATATCGGCATCATAATTTCAATTGCTCTTTTTTCTACTTCATAGGTTAAGAATGGGTATTTTTCAGTAGGGTATGCCTGTTTTTTGGCAAAGTCTTTCGTAATATCATATTTTAATGCAGTTTCATACTCTTCTTTTGTAATGGCATCATTTGTATACATTCTTTTCAGAACAGTTTTCATACGGTTAATACCAGGAGTAAGGTCTTCCTTCAATTCACCAGATTGAGTAAATGGTGTATAAAGGTATGGATTTTTTGGCAATCCTGCAATAAAGGCTGCTTGCGGCAGAGTTAAATCTTTCGCATTTACGCCAAAAATACCGTCCGCTGCCGCTTGGACACCGGCAATATTACGGCCAGAGGAATTACGGCCAAATGGCGAAATATTAAGATAGGATTCTAGAATTTCATCTTTCTCCATGAATTTCTCAAGACGTAGTGCCAACAGAATTTCCTTAGCTTTACGATCAAAGGAAACCTCATTTGTTAATATTTGCTGTTTAATTAATTGCTGTGTTAGTGTGCTTCCTCCTGATTGGACAGAAGAATTGGTCACTTCTTGTAGTAAAGCTCGAATAATGGCTTTAGGTACCACACCTTCATGCTCATAAAAATAGGTATCCTCTGTAGAAATTAATGCTTTTTTGACATGATCAGAAACATTTTCTAGTTTAACTTCTTCGCGCTCTAAATCTGACCGCATCTTTCCCATATATACATTGCCTGCAAAATAAATCTCAGATGTTTCTTCATAATTGGACATACTCGATACGAGCTGCTCTTTACTTCGGATCGGTTCATCCTTTACCATTGATGCAAAGTAACCGGCCCCAACGCCGCCTGCAAAAGCAATCCCAATCATAGAAATAATCAGGAAGATCAACACATAATTCCAAATAACATGATAGGATATACGTGCATTTCGCTTTACAGCTGGCTTGGTTATGTAGTCATACAATGGTGCAAGCCTTTCTTTAAGTTTTATAAATATATCTTTCATTTATTCACTCTCCCAACAAATCACATACATTATAGCACAAGCTATGGTTTTGGTAGGTATAGTTTCATTCTAATAACAAACAATACAATTATTGGGTTTGACAAGTAGCTTGCTATTATGGTAAAAAAAGCATAACCTATAATTTATAGTTGATGCGTTTGACAGGATCTCAGTAGTTAGTCCGCCAATGTTATAGAGAGCCGGTGGTTGGTGTAAACCGGTACAAGCGGAATAATGAATTACCTCCTCGAGCAGCATTCGGGAAAGCTTTGTATAAAGCTGTGTAGCGAATGCCGGAACCTTTCCGTTAAAAGGATAAGCGGCGAGACAGTTGTCATGTTTCGCAAGTTGGGTGGTACCGCGATAGTTAATCGTCCCTTCATTTTAATGAAGGGGCGTTTTTTTATATTATTTTAAATAGTAAGAGGTGGAGAATGATGAATATTTTAGATGATTTGCGTTTCAGAGGTCTGGTAAATCAATTTACTGATGAAGAGGGTTTGGAAAAATTATTACAGGAAGAAAGCGTTAAATTATATGCCGGTTTCGATCCAACCGCGGATAGCTTGCACATTGGCCATTTGCTGCCTATTTTAATCCTGAGACGCTTCCAGTTAGCTGGGCACCAGCCAATCCCATTAGTTGGCGGAGCAACAGGAATGATTGGAGATCCGAGTGGTAAAAAGGCAGAGCGTACGTTAAACACGGAGGATGTTGTTCATCAATGGACTGCACGCATCAAAGATCAACTTTC
>JAZUQD010000210.1:0-2235 GCA_045605505.1 Pradoshia sp. | reverse complement strand
TGGCAGCTTGCGCCAACACGTAAATGAAACGGTCACCCAAAGCTTGCTTATAAGGATCACGTCCATACTCAGCTTCCCAAGTTTCGATAGCTCCCACTATCTTTTCTTCCAATTTCCCTGGTCTTGTGTAATCTTCCCCATTAAAATCCAGATGAAATACCGGATACTCCGCCCATTCCTTTTCCAATCCATCAATGGCCAACCCATTGAAGAGTTCTTTTTTCCCTCTAAAATAGGCTTTAAGGGTAGACACAAGCAGACTCTTTCCGAATCGGCGCGGACGACTGAGGAAGTAGATTTTTCCTTCCGTCACTAGGCGATAGACAAGGGCTGTCTTGTCTACATAAACATAACCACCATTGATGATGCTTTCAAAATCCTGTATGCCGATAGGGTATTTCATAATCGTTCTGCTATTGTTTCTGCAAACATACGATATTTTGTGCAGAAAAACAATCATTCGTTACGTTTTGTCATATCCCTCATCGCTTCCAACAAAGCTTCCACTTCTTCCTCCGTCATCCCCGTGGCGTGGATGTAGTCGCACGCCATTCGGGAGAAGGAACCATTGTAATGAGTTTGCAGAAACTCTTCCAATAGTTCCTTCAAGTTTTCTTTGGGGAGTGATTCGTGATTCATTATTCTTTGAACTTTATCACCATAAATACCGGATTGTCATCTTCCTTCAAATGCGCTGCTATATCCTTCAGTTTTCCGCTTAATCTTCCATCTTCGTATGCTTCACGAAGTCGTGTTACATTAAGAGATTGCACACAAACATTTTCCGGCAAATTTGCCGATACAGCCGGACCATACATATCCAAATGTACTTTATCCCCCACATAATCTTTATTCTTGAAATAGTTTTCCAAATAATATATTTGGTTCGTCTTCTTGTCCATTATATATGCCTTAGTAGGAAAACGGTCTTCCTTTTTAATGGTACTCATTAAAAAATACCTTGAAGTATTCTTTACTGGAATTAAGAAGACGGGAACTTCTTGTGAACTTACAGGTGGAGTTCTTACCCCAATTGGTTTCAGTTGAAGTTCGGGCGTCAACAAATAGGTTGTATCCGAAGGAAAGGCTGTTATAATATATCCTTCTTTATCTTTTGTGTAATGTGAAACAATCGTATTGAATAACATATTGTTTTTCCGATAAAAAAGAGTTAGAGTAGTGTCTGCTCCTCTCAATTTTATGTCACCTAAATGTTCTCCTGTCTTTCGTGAAAGACGCGTGTAATAATTACCATAAAAACTGTATTGCACCAATTCTTCATCATTGATAATAAAGAAATCTTCAATTCTTGAAAATAATTTCTTCTCAACTCCCCGAAAAGAACGTTTGAAATTCCCTTTAACATCATAAATATAATATCTGTCCATATCGTTTATATAAAGTTCGTTTGAAGTCTTGTCATACTGAACTTTATACATACCATTATACTCCTCAGGACCTTCACCTTTTTTGTTGAACGAATGCAACGCCTTTCCTTCTCCATCATGTACATAAACTCCCGTTTTTATAGATGCTCCAATTATATAATCATCATCCAAATAAAGAATCTCTCTTCCTAACCAAAGCATAGAATCGTTTGTCTCCAAAGGAATATAGTCTACATCAGCAATATCCTGGATGTAAATTTCTTTAGTCGGGTATTCTTTAGTAACGTCAAATGTCCATAAGCCATCAGATACTTCCTGTTTCTGTGCCTCTCCTTTCCCGCCTCCGCATGAAAGGAGCATGGAGGCAAGCAGTAATGTAATTGTGTAGAGCTTTTTCATAGTTTATTATGCTTTTTTTTAAATGTTGTTCTTCATCATAGTATGTTTATTGTCCTTTTTATCTCAGACAAAGTTAGAGATAAAAAGTGATAAAACCAAAAAACGGGTGCGGACAAATGAAAACTTTGTTTCCTGTTGATAATCAAAACAATAAATCCTTTTTTAACCTCGTTTTGAGGTGTCATGCGGACAATCGAGGCTTCGGTAAAGTCGTTTGTCCATGTATTGATGGACTCTTTTCCCCCTTTTTCTCTTGAATTTGAGTTTAACTCCTTGTACTCCTGCAACCGGGAGTTATGTACTAGAGCAAATGCGATGGCAGGAGTGGTGCAACCGTCGTGTCACTCCTATCACCCATTCACTTCACTTTAAACTCGCTGATAGTACCTGTTTCAGAAGAGAACACCGTACCTACTTTGAAGAGCTTTCGCTTGTCTGCTTCGTAAGG
>JAZUQD010000209.1:0-12385 GCA_045605505.1 Pradoshia sp. | reverse complement strand
CATTTAATGATAAAATGAAAACCCCTAAAGAAATGACGAAGGAAAATATTGCGGAAACAGTGGAAGCCTTTAAACAAGCTGCCATTCGTGCCCAAAAAGCAGGCTTTGAAGTGATTGAGATTCATGGTGCTCATGGATACTTAATTAATGAATTCCTGACTCCCGCAATCAATACTCGTACAGATGAATATGGCGGTACAGCTGAAAACCGTTATCGCTTCCTGAAAGAAATTATTCAAGCTGTTAAGTCTGTCTTTGATGGACCGCTGTTCGTCCGAATTTCTGCAAAGGATTATCACGAAGATGGTTATGAGCCGGAGGATTATATTCAATATGCTCGCTGGATGAAAGAAGACGGTATCGATCTAATTGATGTTAGCTCCGGTGGTGTTATGTCAGTTCCAGTACCAAGCTTTCCAGGCTACCAGGTTCCAATGAGTGAGACCATTAAACATGGAGCGGATATTGCAACAGGTGCCGTTGGATTGATTACATCTGGTGTACAAGCCGAAGAAATCTTACAAAACAACCGTGCGGACCTTATTTTTATTGGCAGAGAGTTATTACGCGATCCCTATTGGCCAAAAAATATTGCAAAGGAACTGCGTACTACGGTCGAAGTGCCTGAACCATACAAACGTGGTTGGTAATTTCCTACTAACATAGACCAAAAAGAATCTAAACATTTAAATACCATCAGAAGAGGCATCGTTTTTTATACCTAACGATGCTTTTTCCTTTTGTAACTGTAAAAATTGAAAAAGTTAACGGTAATCTATACTTATCATTTCAACTCCCAGCCACTCTTTCCTCTCCCATTCCAATCTTCCTAAAAATGCACGTCCTGTCCGCTCAGAAAATAAATCTATAATAAGTAATTACCCTTTCTTACAAGTTCAAAAAATAATAATTTAGTTTTCATAATAATTACACATTTTATTATTAAGGCGCCATAATGGAATGCCGATAACTAATTGTAGAGCATTATTACGTTTCTAATGGACAGGAGGAAAATATATTGAAAAAGAAAAAAACCCAATCAATCAAGATTAAATTATTAAGTTTGACTTTATTAACCTTAATTATTCCTGTTATTGTGATTGGCATCAGTATATTTTTTATATCAAAGGATCAACTGATTGAAACAGAAAAAGAGAATCTCCAAACCAGCACGGAAATGACAATCGGCATGATAGGCCTATTACACAAGCAATTTAACGCGGGATATATCACTGCAGAAGATGCCCAGCAACAACTAAGGGATGAAATTTCCGGAGAGGAAGAGCAAGTTTTTAAAGGCTATGATTTTGGAGAGGATGGGGATATATCAGCAATCGATCGTGAAGGAACTCTCACCTTATATACCAAGGATGACCAACTCGATTATGAAAATCTTAAAACCACTGATGGCAAAACAGCTGAGGACGTGATTCTAGAAAAAGGAGTTAAAGGAGACTTCATTTCGTATTATTCAAAGAGTGGTGATATTGAAAAAATCGCCTATGTAAAAACAGAACCTTACTGGGAATGGACCATCATCTCCAGTATACCTGTAACAGAGATGACAGCTAAATCTTCCTTTCTAGCCTGGGTAGTGGCCGCTATTTCACTTGGCTCCATTATTATTGCCGGTTGCAGCGCTTATTTCTTTTCCAGCCGAATTGCTAAACCAATCTCACAGGTTAGTACCGGGTTAAATCGTATTGCAACAGGCGATTTTTCGATTCCGCCATTAAAGAATACACGTACGGATGAATTAGGGGAGCTCGTCAATGATTTCAATACGATGGTCGAAAATACAAAACTATTGATTATACAAGTTAACCACTCTACTGAACAGGTTGCAAAAGCAGCCGAGGAACTGACTGCCAGCACGGAAGAAACATCTCATGGCACAGAAGAAGTATCCAATTCAATAAGCTATGTTGCCGATGTTTCTGATTCTGCCAATACTCGTTTGCAGGAAAGTGTAAGCGCTCTCGAAGAAGTGACCACCTCCATTCACCGTTTGGCTGGTGTATCAAATGAAATATCTGAAACAGGCAGTAAAGTAGTCTCAAAAGCAAATCAAGGAAATGAATTGCTTTCTAAAACCACTCAGCAGATTGAATTTATTTATACGAAGGCTAATGAAAGCGAAAGCATATTAAAAATACTGGATTCAAGCTCAAGTGAAATCGGCAAAATCTCCGGGACTATTTCTTCTATTGCCGATCAGACAAATTTACTGGCATTAAACGCAGCCATTGAAGCAGCCAGAGCAGGCGAACACGGGAAAGGCTTTGCCGTTGTTGCCGATGAAGTTCGAAAGCTCGCCGAACAATCACAGGCTTCTTCCAGTCAAATAGTTGAGTTGATCAAAGATATTCAATTAAATATGGAAGGTTCGATTTCATCGATGTATCAAGTAAAGGTGGAAGTTGAGGAAGGGATTTCCGTAATCCATGATACGGAAGAATCATTTAAAGAAATCGTAGCTTACATGATTCAAATGGAAAAAGAAGTGAATAGCATGGCTGCTTCTGTGCAACAAATTTCGGCCAGCTCCAATCTTGTATCAGATGCCATTAATCAAGTGGCTGAAGATATATCGAGCGTATCCGTGCACACAAACAATATAGCGGCTACAACAGAAGAGCAGCTCGCCGCTACCGAAGAAATCAGCCTCTCTTCAAATTCTTTATCCCAGCTTTCATCAGAGCTGCAGGAACAAGTGGCAAAATTTAAATTATAACGAGTTCTTTAATTGCTATAAACATAGACATATCTGCTTTGACAAGAAGAACATCTTTTGGGATTGGAGTGAAATTACCACATCCCAGAAGAACGTTCTTTTTTGTTTGAAATTTAACCTGTTCATTCATTCGTTTGCTATACCTAACACTCCCTAGTCAGTTGAATCAAAACCTGTAACAGAGTATATTTTTCTGAAAGTGAAAGGCTCCTTTCCTTCCTTATGGGAACTTGAAACATACTATAGTAAGATCTATTATTATGAAGCATTAACATAACATAAATCAGATGTTTTGACACCGGAATTCATACGCAGAATATATAGTAAAATGAATAAAAGGAAAAATCGGCCAGAGACTCCTCTAACAGACCTTCTTCACTTTATTTGCGTTTCACCAAGAAGTGATGGTCGATTTCTGTACAATTTCTGCTTCGTCAGTATTCTCTCCCTTTAGTTGGTCGAGAATCTGGGCTGTTGAAAAAACAGCTGCACAACGTTCCGTTACATATTTAATCGCCATCTTATGCTCTTCCAGTGAAAAATCGGCCACTGCATCTGCAACGAAAAACGGCTGTATGTCTGACATGAAGGCCTCTCCCGCTGTCATGAGACAACCAATATGGGCATAGACACCACAGATGATTAGCTGGTCACGCCCTTGTTCGGTCATTATTTCTAATAGATTCGTTTTCTTAAATGCACTGTAGCGCCATTTTGTCAGTACAAGATCATTCTTACCCGGTGCCAATTCATCAATCACTTTAGTTTGGTTTGGATTGTCTTTAAGACCTGTTCCCCAAAAATCAGTTAGTAAAGCCCTGTCTTCGGCTTTTTGATTGCCCGGCTGTGCAGTATAAACGACTGGAATTCCTAGTTCGCTGCATCTATTTTTAATGGCTTTTGTATGGGCTATCAATTCCGGGATAGGTGAGGCATCTTGCTTGTAGTAATCAATAAAGTATTGCTGCATGTCATGAATCAATAGAACCGACCTATCTGGATTAACCATCCATGGCACTTTGTTTTTTGGAAGATTTGTTTCTTTTGGCATTTTATATGAAGAGATAGCTGGTATAGCCACCCGAATCACTCCTTATTATCTTTTATAAGCGAAGCGTTAATTGCACTTTTCATTATCCAGGACATTCGGCCATTTAAGCATATGACCTGATTCCTTAGTTTAGTTTCTATCAAACTGTCCTGTGTTAATCCGCATGGCACGAAGCATGGTCTGGAATTTAGCCTCTGTTTCTGCCAATTCCTCTTCCGGCTTGGACGCACTGACAACACCAGCGCCCGCAAATAATCGCAAGGTATGCTCTTGTGCCTCGGCACAACGAATCGTCACGATCCACTCTCCATCCCCTTCCGCATCACACCAACCAATCATCCCGGTGAAGAAGTTGCGATCAAATGGTTCAATTTCGGCAATTGCTTGTCTTGCCTTCTCAGTTGGAGAACCACAGACAGCCGGCGTAGGATGTAAGGCAACGGCCAAATCAAGCGATGAAATCTCAGGATCTAGTAACACTCCCTTTATGATGGTGGAAAGATGCCACATTGTTTCGGTAGTAATCAACGAAGGCGTTTCCGAAAACTCAATGGTTTTGAAATATGGGGTCAATGCCCTTACCACCGCTTCTACTACTACAGCATGCTCATGAAGGTCCTTTGAAGAGGAAAGAAGCTCTTCAGCTCTTCTTTGGTCCTCTATTGGATCATTACTTCTTGGTCTTGAACCTGCCAACGGATTCGCAATTACTTCCATTCCCTCTCTTGAAACTAGTAACTCCGGACTAGCGCCAATCAATGTGGATCTTTGTTCTCCGGATGTAATATCCGTTGCAAAAGTGTATCCGTATTTGTTTTGTCGAGCTAGATTGCCTAAAAGCTGTGGAATATGTATGGGTTCATTAGAGCTAAGCTCTAATGAGCGGGAAAGTACGATTTTGTCTAGCTCACCGTGCTGAATTTTTTCTATTCCTAAACTCACTCCATTCATATATTGTTCAGGCACTGGAATCGAAGACACCTTATTGATGCTTACAGGAGCTGAATAAGTTTCTTCCCTTGCCACACTCTGAAAAGAAGGAGCAAATTGAACTATTTCCGGGACATGTAAGCATGCTTTTTTATGATGGTCAAATGGAACCGCTCCAGTCACAATAGGTTGCGGATGCCCCTGTTCTTTCGCCTTTTTCAGGGTTAGGAGCGTTCTTTTTGCAAGCCCCTCCATTTGGTTATCGTGTTCCTCATCCGATGGGACCTGCATGAAAATTCCTTTTCCCAAAATAGTTCGTTTTGGTGTCTCAATGAAAAAATCACCGACTTGATAATCTTCCAAAGGCCCCTGATCTATTACCACTTCTGCTACTACTTGTTTACTTGCCATGTTGCCCATCCCCCTATGTAGATGATTTAAATATTCAAAATATAATTAATAAACTTAGCTTGCTCCTAAAGTCGCACCGCCATCGACGACAAGATTACTCATCGTAATATGGCTTGATTGATCAGATAAGAAAAATAAAATGACATCCACAATATTCTCCGTCTCAGCAATCTTTTTCAGCGGAATCCCGACTTTAAAGGATTCAAGATTACCGTTAATCATTAATTCAGCCCCATTATCATCGGTCCAAAGAGATCGTTGCATATCTGTATCAGTTGAGCCAGGAGAAACAATATTGCAGCGAATATTATACTCTGCAAGCTCCAAGCCCAAACATTTTGTAAACATGACCGATGCTGCTTTTGATGCAGAATAGGCTGCCATAGATATTCTTGGTACACTCGCAGCATTAGAGCCGACTGTGACAACGGAACCTTTTTTCCTTGATATCATGTAACGGCTTACGGCCCTGGAAACATGAAATACTCCTGTGGTATTCACCGAAAATGTTCTCGCCCAATCTTGATCACTAAATGATTGTATAGGTCCACTGGACAGGGTACCTGCTACATTCACCAACAATTCAATTGCTCCAATTTCGCTTTCTACTTTCTCTACAATTCCATCAATTGCTTTACTGTCCCCCACATCTGCAGTAAACGCGAACACCTGCAATCCCTGTTCCTGTAGACGGTTAACATGTAAATGTAATATCTCCTCACTATGATCTACCACAGCAACTTTAACTCCCAAGTTGGCCAATCTTTGGATAAGAGTCCCTCCAATTCCTTTGGCTCCCCCCGTAACAAGTGCAACTTTCCCTTTTAATTCCTGGAAATCCAATTCAACACTCCCTTTTTCATTTACAGTCCTATGTAAAGATTGCTTGGCTCCATATCAGACTCCATATCAATCTACCTTAATGTTGATAATGATAATCATTATCAATTGGTTACACTAGAAATGATAGCTATCTTTTCCTAGACCGTCAAGGGAGCTTATTACATTTGCTCTTAAAGTACTATCCTTGCATTTCACAGTAGTTTCCTAACGAAAAAATAGTTCATTTTGCCATTTTCAAGGAAAATAGACGTTGTTTATTCCATATAAAGGAATTCTTGTAAACCATACTCACTGTTCCATATATCAATATAGAACCATTCCATCTGATTCTTTCAACCTAAAAATGTAAAAAAATTCATAAAAAGTATAATTCAAGATTATAACCATTTGGAAAACCCGTTTATCTAACAGACTCATATAATCGCTCTTGTTCATTCATTTTATAAGATCCGATTTAAAGGATCATAGATATGAATTTAACGGGTAAAAGGAAAGAACAACACATAAAAAGAAACCGCCCCCTAACACCAGACACTTATAGATGTCCAGCTATAGGAGACAGTTTAAATGGAGTTAGGATTTGATTATCCACTCATGATTCTGAATCTGATTAAATCCAGGAATTGAAACCAGTTTCATATGCACATTGAGATACTTGGCTGCCATGCCCTGGTTCTTCTATCAATGATTTTTAGTCCATGCACCATCTTTATATATCCAATTATCTTCTGTTAATAGTTTAATTTCTCTTTGATACTTTTCTAAGCGTTTATAATCCTTTTCCTGTGGATTAGGTATTCTGGATAAATCACTATTCTCTATTAAGTCTGCGACTTTAACTGAGCGGCCAAGCTCGTTTAGTTTAGCACGATAGATAAATGCATCTCTCGATTCTCCTTCCCTTCTTGTTACAGAATCTATCCCCGATATAATATTTTCCGGAAAGCCATATTCCCTCAATTTTTCAAATGTAACTTCAGTGTCTTCAACGATATCATGTAATACCCCGACAATTTTCTCTTCTGTCGTATTTAACCTATTCATCACAGCTAGTGGGTGACCAATATATGGATTGCCTCCTTTATCAAATTGACCATTATGATATGTTTTAGCTAAGTTGATGGCTAACTCTAATAGTTCTTCCAAAATTCTATTCACCTCTCTCATTATTATTAATGCTTCTAACTGATTCATTCCTATTACTCTATTAAAATTATACCCTCATTCGAATAAAAATTAGTCACTAATTCGGATAATGAGGAATAGTCACCTCTACTATTTTTCTATATATACTATCCTTTTATGTTATATGTTCTTAAGCATTCAATATACAGGAATGTATAAAGATAATTCCGCTTGATTTTCCATCTTTTATACACATTTTAGATAGGGCCATTTAGGACAATTTTATGGTTTATCCACAACCCGCTCCTTCCGCAAAAATTTTCCAAGGAACTAATGACCGCCTAATTAATAGGCGGAGCCTACCAGAAGTAACAGAAATGCATTAGATTGAGCAGCGGAAAAAAGCCGAATTTAATTCGCCAAACAGCCTCTCTCTGAATAACGTAATTTCAGAAGGAGGAATGTAGATTGAAAAAATTGATTCTTATTGCTGGTCTTGTTGGTCTATTGGTTGCTTGCGGGAACGAAGAAGACGTTCAGCCTAAGGAAGAGCCAAAGGTTGAAACAAAGGAAGAAGCTCCTGCAATAGAGGAACCCAAAGATGAGACGCCACCTGCAGTAGAAGAACCTAAAGAGGAGACACCACCCGCAGTAGAAGAACCTAAGGAAGAGACTCCAGCTGCCCCACCGGCAGAACAGTCTATAGACCCTCAAATCGCGTTGTCAATCCTCCAGGACGCTTATAAAGGGATTGCCACAGTAGAGTATAAGGCAGAGATGAAAGCCTTCACCATCCTGCCGACTGACCCAAACTTTGCTGTAGAAATGTCAAAGATTCTCTCTGGGGAATTGCCAAAGGATGACTGGAACGCTCTCGTTGACTCATTAGCTAACGTCAGTAGTCAACTCGGTCCAGAATATGCTGTGTTCCTGCTCAACCCAGCAAATCCAGACAATTACATTATCTTAGCAGAAAATGGCACCATCCTATATGACGCTCTTAATGAGGACGTCGTGAATGATGAACAGCCATTTTAATTAAAAACAAATAAACGAAAAAAAAGATAGCAGGGCTCGCCCCCTGCTATCTCCATTTTATTTGATGTTAATTAAAGCTTAAAAACTGAAAAGTCTCTGGCCATTTCTGTACTCGGAAAAATGGCTTTCGCCTCATTAAGGAGTTCAATTTCATCATCCATAGTGAATCTAGAACTAATGTGGGTGAGGATTAACCGTTTGGCATTCGCTTTTACCGCACATTCTGCAGCCTGAATGGTGGTGGAATGAAAATAGTCAATGGCCATATCTTCCTGCCCCTGTTTAAAAGTAGCTTCATGAACGATACAGTCTGCCTGTAGTCCCAGATTTACTGCGTTTTCACATGGCCGTGTGTCTCCTAATATCGTGATTACGCGACCCGGTTTAGATGAGCCGATGTATTCTTTTCCATTAATCATACGACCGTCTTCCAGTTGGACAGTCTCACCTTTTTTCAGTTTACTGTATACGGGTCCTGGCGGAATTCCTGCTTCTTTCAATAAATCTGCTCTTAATTCACCCGGTTTATCCTTCTCAATAATCCGGTATCCGTAGCTTAATATAGCATGGTCCAAGGGCAATACCTCTACCCTGAATGTCTCATCTTTGAATAAAAGACCATCTTCCTGAATTTCCAGAAAAGAAAGCTTATACTTTAAATGTGTTTGACTTAAACGTAAGGAAGTTTCCACATATTCCTTTATTCCCACGGGTCCATAAATTGTCAGCGGTTCAACTCCCCCTTGGAATGAACGGCTGCCAAGCAATCCGGGAAGTCCATATATATGATCTCCATGTAAATGAGTGATAAAAATTTTCTCTATTTTTCTCGTTTTTACAGGTGTGCGCAATATTTGATGCTGAGTCGCTTCTCCGCAATCAAACATCCAGCTTGCCCCTCTCTCTTCATTCATCTGCAAAACAAGTGAGGATACGTTTCGCTGCTTAGCCGGTATGCCGGCACCTGTCCCTAAAAATACTAATTCCAATCTAATTCCTCCAACCTATTTGGATACATCTATATTACAGCACTCTTCCTCTTTTTTCAGCATTAACGAGTATGAGAAAATCTTTTCTTATTTTAATAACTCGACAAAATATTTTATTTTCTGCAATGTTACCTGTAAACTAAAGTATGAATCCAATCAAGATTCTATACATTGATAAACCATTCGATAAGAGATAAAATAAACTATTGTAATTACCGAGAATAAGACATAAGGAGAGGTTCTGACATGCCCACTATTGACAAACAATCAGGATTAATAATGATATTTGGGGCTACTGGAGATTTAGCGCAACGGAAACTTTTCCCTTCATTATATCGTCTATACACTAAAGGCAGACTATCATCAAACTTTGCCTGCATTGGTATTGGTAGACGGGAATGGACAACAGACCGTCTTAAACAACATATTCATGAAGCGATTTCCAGTGAGCATGGCACTGAATCAGAGAAACTTGAATTTGCTGAGCATTTCTATTATCAATCACTTGATGTCAGCCAAATCAGTGTATCCTATCATGAACTGCGCATTCTGGCAGACAAATTAGATGAAAAATATGAGCTGAATGGAAATCGTCTCTTTTACCTTGCGATGGCACCAGAATATTTTGGACCAATTGCTACTCGATTAAAAGAAGATGGATTAACCAACACTGCCGGATATAAACGCTTAGTGATCGAAAAGCCTTTTGGTCATGATTATAAATCAGCTGAAGAACTTAATAATCAACTTCGCTGTTCCTTCTCTGAGGACGAGATTTACCGTATAGATCATTATTTGGGTAAAGAAATGGTTCAAAATATCGAAGTCATCCGTTTTGCAAATGCCTTTTTTGAACCACTTTGGAATAATCATTACATAGCCAATGTTCAGATTACCTCTACGGAAACACTTGGTGTAGAAGACAGAGGCAGATATTACGAGAACAGCGGCGCCCTTAGAGATATGGTGCAAAACCATATTATGCAGATTGTCTCTTTGTTAGCGATGGAGCCTCCAATCAAATTGACAACGGATGAAATTCGCAGCGAGAAAGTAAAAGTTCTTCGCGCCCTTCGTCCTTTTAAGGAAGATGAAGTGAATAACTATTTTGTACGCGGTCAATATGGCGAAGGTCAAATTGGTGATAAACACTTGCCAGCATACCGTTCTGAAAACATGGTTGACCCAGAGTCCAATACAGAAACCTATGTGGCCGGTAAAATGATGTTTGATAATTTCAGATGGGCCGGCGTACCATTTTATATCCGTACGGGTAAGCGGCTTGCGGCGAAATCAACACAGATTGTTGTTCAATTTAAGGACGTGCCAATGAATCTGTTTTATCGTACAGAAGAACAGCTAAACCCTAACTTACTGGTTATTAACATCCAACCTGAAGAAGGGATCACCTTACATCTGAATGCTAAAAAAGGCGGAAAAACACCTGTTAAATTAAGCTTCAGAACTTCTAAATATGATCGATTCAATACACCTGAAGCTTATGAACGTCTTCTATTTGATGCAATGCGCGGAGATGCAACAAACTTCTCTCATTGGGATGAAGTAGCTCTGTCCTGGAAATTCACAGATGTTATTTCAAAATCATGGGAAAGCGAGCCTGCTGAATGTTTCCCTAACTATTCATCCGGTTCAATGGGTCCTGATAGTGCTGATGAACTGTTGGCAAGAGATGGTTTCCATTGGTGGGCCATTGAAGAAGAAGAAGAAGAAGAAAATTAATCTGGAGAAGGAGTGTTAGAACCTCATGAAAATTTATGATGTATCTATGCCAATTTATACAGGAATGCCTGTTTACAAAAATATCGAGGACAAACAACCTGTTTTTAACACCGTAACAAATGGACATGTTACTGAATCCCGTATCACCCTTGATGCCCATGTTGGGACTCACACAGATGCTCCGCTCCATATGATGAATGACGGTGCTACTATTGAAACAATTGGACTGGAGCGTTTGGTTGGAAAGTGTAAAGTGTTTGATTTAACGCATGTAACAGGGCTAGTTGAAAAAGAAGATCTTGAGGCCCTCCCAATTGAAAAAGGTGACTTCATTCTTTTAAAAACAAAAAACTCTTTTGATGATGAATTCAATTTTGAATTTATCGCATTAGGCGAGTCTGGTGCAAAGCATGTTTCTGAGATCGGCATTAATGGCGTTGGCATTGATGGACTTGGTGTGGAACGCGCCCAACCCGGACATCCTACACACAGAACCCTTTTTACAAACGATGTAATCGTTATTGAAGGTTTACGCTTAAAAGATGTCCCTGCAGGTGAATACTTTATGGTCGCTGCCCCGCTGAAATTGGTGGGAATTGATGCAGCTCCATCTCGGGTATTATTGTTAGAAGGCATTCTTTAAGCAAACAAAAAACCCACTTTCGTCACGAAAGTGGGTTTTTTTGTCAATTTAAGTATACCTTTCATAAAAATCTTTTCCGAATTTCCGGTGAAGGCAGTGTACATTGATCCTTCTTCCCAAACCATTTAATTCTGTTTCTCGCAATGATATCATACACCTTATCCCTAATGGACCCTGGTATAACTTTAAATAGATAAAAAATCTTCCACAAACCGGATAGGCGCTTACATATATGTAAGGCTGCCGAAGACTTGATATAGAATTTATGTTGTTCTGGATCAATTAAAATGATGCTGTCGATTTCATCAGGGACATGATATTCCTTTACCAATTGTTGACCGACATCACTCTGCAGAGAGGCAAATGAAAAAATCCCTTGAGGATCCCTTTTAATGATAAATTGAACACTGGCATCACAAAAATTACATTCGCCGTCAAACAGGACAATTTTCTTCATACTAATCCCCTTTTCATGGCTATCTATAGATTACATATTCCTCTTTTATTTGATATAGAGCAAATCTTTTACCTCTATCTGACTATACTAAACCTAACCTTTTACTCATCTATCTATGTAGATAAAATCCTTCTTCCCTATATCGGATCAAACAAACTCAAAAATAAGATCCTATATAACCAAAATTCTATTCAAACGTTGTACTCATTTTAACCACTTTAAATATTCACTATTTATAAGCCGTGAAAGATTTTGATGATACAGTGAAACTTTTTGATTGAATTTGATTGATATTGATTGCTTTCTAAAAATAAACAAATTATATTTAACGTTAAGGAGGTGATGAATTGCTGACACCAGAAAGACAGCAATATATCATCGAGAAAATTAACCGCAATGGATTTATTAAAATACAGGAACTCGT
>JAZUQD010000208.1:0-1882 GCA_045605505.1 Pradoshia sp. | reverse complement strand
ATGCACCGAATGTAGATGGACTCATCTTCGTGGAATCTGATGAAGAATTAATGTCAGGAGATTTCGCAAGAGTACGAGTAACTGGGGCATTAGAATACGATTTGATAGGAGAGATAATATAATGAATTTACCTAATAAGTTAACAGTATTAAGAATTTTAATGGTACCTATTTTTGTTGTATATATGATTACACCACTTGCAGAAGGCATGGGAAAATACATTGCATTAGCGCTTTTCTGCATCGCAAGCTTAACAGATATGTTAGATGGTAAAATTGCAAGAAAATACAATCTTGTAACAAACTTCGGAAAGTTCATGGACCCACTTGCTGACAAACTTTTGGTTTGTTCTGCACTTATCTGCTTAATTCCATCAGGAAAATTAGCAACATGGATCGTGCTCGTAATCATCGCTCGTGAATTTATCATCAGTGGATTCCGTTTAGTAGCTTCAGACAGTGGTATTGTAATCGCAGCAAGCTACTGGGGAAAATTTAAAACAGTATCACACATGGCTATGATTATTCTTTTAATCTTAGATTTCCAAAATCCAATTATGCAATTAATCACAAACATTGTAGTATGGGTAGGTGTGGCGCTTACAATCATTTCACTTGTAGATTATGTAGTGAAAAATAAAGAAGTATTAACACACGGCGGAATGTAATATTGATATACGAACCTGGCAGAGACTTCTCTGTCAGGTTTTTTTAAGTAAAAAGTGTAAAAAGCACTAGACATAGACAAGAGTTTTTGAGATAATAACTCTATATGGATGTTAAGGAAATAACAAACAACACCATTAACTAAAGTAAATATTATACATACTTGAAAGGAGTTTTAATCATGATTTATTCACATGAAGTAAAAACTATGTGTCCAGTAGCCATTGGCGCTAATCACGGACCAGCTCCAATCCCAGAAGAAGCTAAATGGGTAAAAGCTAAAGAAGTAAAAGATATTTCAGGTTTAACACACGGTATCGGCTGGTGTGCACCTCAACAAGGAGCTTGTAAATTAACATTAAACGTTAAAGATGGTATCATCCAAGAAGCATTAGTAGAAACTATGGGATGTTCTGGTATGACACACTCTGCAGCTATGGCTTCAGAAATTCTTCCAGGAAAAACTATCTTAGAAGCTTTAAATACAGACTTAGTTTGTGATGCTATCAACACAGCGATGAGAGAATTATTCTTACAAATCGTTTACGGTAGAACACAATCTGCTTTCTCTGAAGACGGTCTTCCAATCGGTGCTGGTCTTGAAGACTTAGGAAAAGGACTTCGTTCACAAGTTGGTACAATGTACGGAACATTAGCTAAAGGTCCACGTTACCTTGAAATGGCTGAAGGTTATGTAACAGGTATCGCTTTAGATGAAAACAACGAAATCATCGGTTACCAATTCGTAAGCCTTGGAAAATTAACAGACTTCATCAAAAAAGGTGATGATCCTAACACAGCATGGGAAAAAGCTAAAGGACAATATGGTCGTGTAGCTGACGCTGTTAAGATTATCGACCCACGTCATGAATAAGAGATAGAAGGAGGACATAAAAATGGCTTTATTTGAATCATATGAAAGACGTATTAATCAAATTAATGCGGTATTAAATAGCTATGGAATCGCTTCTATTGAAGAAGCTGAAAAAATTACAAAAGACGCTGGATTGGATGTTTACAACCAAGTAAAAGGTATTCAACCAATCTGTTTTGAAAATGCTTGCTGGGCTTACATCGTAGGTGCTGCAATCGCAATCAAAAAAGACTGCAGAAGAGCTGCTGACGCTGCTGCAGCAATCGGTGAAGGTCTTCAGGCTTTCTGTATCCCGGGTTCAGTTGCTGACCAACGTAAAGTGGGTCTTGGACATGGTAACCTT
>JAZUQD010000207.1:0-4677 GCA_045605505.1 Pradoshia sp. | reverse complement strand
TCCGTACCGCTTATTGGCTTTTCAGGAGCTCCTTTTACGATCGCAAGTTATATGATTGAAGGCGGCCCTTCTAAAAATTATACAAAAACAAAAGCATTTATGTACACCGAACCAAAGGCATGGTTTGCTTTAATGGATAAGTTGGCAGACACCATCATTGTCTATGTAAAGGCTCAAATAAAAGCGGGAGCTAAAGCAATCCAAATATTTGATTCATGGGTTGGAGCTTTAAATGTTCAAGACTATCAATATTATATTAAACCAATCATGAATCGAATATTCACAGAGCTAAGAGAAGAAAATGTCCCATTGATTATGTTTGGGGTAGGAGCAAGTCATTTGGCTAAGGAATGGAACAGTCTACCGCTTGATGTTGTTGGTCTTGACTGGAGATTGTCTATTACTGAAGCCAGAAATATTGGAATAAACAAAACAGTGATGGGAAATCTTGATCCAGCATTGCTTACTTCGTCCTGGGAAGTTATTGAGATGAAAGCAAAAGAGATTATTGAACAGGGATTACAGGAACCAGGACATGTATTTAACCTGGGCCACGGAGTCTTCCCTGGAGTAGATCCTGAAGTTTTAAAACGCTTGACAGCTTTTATACATGAATATTCCGCAACTATCATTGCATCAAAAGGAGTGGCTAAATAATGACACATACAAAGAAAAAAATCGGATTATTAGTAATGGCTTATGGTACACCATATAAAGAAGAAGATATTGAGCGTTACTATACACATATTCGTCATGGAAGAAGACCATCAGATGAAATGCTTGAAGATTTGATTTCAAGATATCGTGCGATCGGCGGCATTTCACCTCTTGGAAAGACAACGAACGATCAGGCAGCTCACTTGGAAGCAGCACTTAATAAAGCGCAGGATCAATATGAATTTGTTGCTTATGTTGGACTTAAACATATTGAACCGTTTATTGAAGACGCTGTTGAAAAAATGCATCAGGATGGAATCACGGAGGCAGTCAGCATTGTGCTTGCACCTCATTATTCCACTTTCAGCATTAAATCCTACAATGGACGTGCAAAAGAAGTTGCGGGTAAATATGGCATGAATATTACTTCAGTTGAAAGCTGGTACAAAGAACCAAAATTCATCAAATATTGGGTTGACCATGTAAAAGAAGCATTTAATCAAATGACTCCGGAAGAAAGATCAGCAGCGGTATTAATCGTATCTGCTCATAGTCTACCGGAAAAAATTAAACAACTAGGCGATCCATATGAACAACAGTTGGAAGAAACTGCGAAACTGATTGCTGAGGGAGCTGGCGTTCAAAACTATGCGGTTGGTTGGCAAAGTGCCGGCAACACCCCTGATCCATGGCTTGGACCGGATGTTCAAGATCTTACAAGAGATCTTTATAATGAGCATGGATATAAAGCGTTTGTTTATACACCGGTAGGTTTTGTGGCCGAGCATTTGGAAGTTCTTTATGATAATGATTATGAGTGTAAGGTAGTTACGGATGAGATTGGAGCAACATATTATCGTCCAGCTATGCCGAATACACATCCTGATTTCATCAATGCCATGGTTGATGCCGTTATGAAAAAATTGGTACGTAACTGATAACCAACAATGAAAAGAAGGCGATAAAATTGGATTCAATGAAACAAAATATTGCAATCATTGGTGGTGGCATTGCAGGAATGGCGGCAGCCTATTACCTTGACAAGAAAGTAAAGGAAGAAAATCTTCCTTATAATGTGCTATTAATAGAGTCTACTACCCGTCTTGGCGGTAAAATGCAAACGGTGGAACGTGATGGATTTGTCATTGAGAGGGGCCCAGATTCCTTTTTAGCACGTAAAAAGAGCATGACAGATTTAGCGAAAGAAGTAGGGCTCGAAAGTACGATTGTTCCCAACTCAACAGGTAAATCTTATATTCTTGTAAAGGATAAACTGCATGCTATTCCGGGCGGATCGGTTATGGGAATCCCTACGGAAATAGGACCGTTTATTACAACAGGGTTGTTTTCTCTAACGGGTAAAATGAGAGCAGCTATGGATTTTGTATTGCCACGTTCCAAAGAAACTGGTGATCAGCCGCTAGGGAAATTTTTAAGGCGCCGTCTTGGAGATGAAGTGGTGGAGAATCTGGTAGAGCCCCTTCTTTCAGGTATCTATGCAGGAGATCTCGATAAATTAAGCACGATGTCCACGTTTCCCGATATGCTTGAACTGGAGAAAAAATACAAAAGTATCGTATTAGGTACAAAAAAGAATCGCCCTAAAAAAACAGTATCCCAAGA
Organism: Pradoshia sp.; assembly: GCA_045605505.1. Classification (GTDB taxonomy): domain Bacteria; phylum Bacillota; class Bacilli; order Bacillales; family Pradoshiaceae; genus Pradoshia. Next base: position 2,397 of record JAZUQD010000207.1, on the reverse strand, counting down.
TCAGAAACCAGCAGGGGACAGCAAGATTGGTATGTTTCGTACCTTTAATAAAGGGTTGCAATCATTGATAGATGCTATTGAAGCAAAGCTACCTGCGGAGCAGATTCTTAAAAGTACGAGAGTCGATCGAATCTTTAAAACAAGTGATGGGTATATGTTGGAGTTGAATAATGGGGAGCGCTTACCTGCCATTTCTGTTGTTCTAGCTACTCCGCATCAGGCTGTACCGCACATGCTGCCTGATTATGAGATGTTTGAACCATTCAAAAATATCCCATCAACATCTGTTGCTACGGTATCAATGGCATTTGATGCAAGCGCGATTAAAGAGGATATTGATGGAACAGGTTTCCTAGTATCAAGAAACAGTGATTATACCATCACGGCTTGCACATGGACTCATAAAAAATGGCCGCATACTACGCCTGATGGCAAGGTTTTATTACGTTGTTATGTAGGAAGAGCCGGTGATGAGGTAGTCGTAGACTTATCAGATGGTGAAATTGAACAAATTGTTTTAGACGATTTGAATAGAATTATGGAAATTACTGAAAAACCAGATTTTACGATCGTTACTCGTTGGAATGAAGGAATGCCTCAGTATGAAGTTGGTCATTTAGAGCGACTGAAAACAGTCAGAGAAAAAATGGACAAAGAGCTGCCAGGACTTTATTTAGCTGGAGCATCCTATAATGGTATCGGAATGCCTGACTGTATTGATCAGGGGGTTGCTGCCATGAATCATGTACTCAAATATATTGATAATAAAAATCTATAACTTTATAAAAATAAAAATCCGAGCATTTCCTTTTCATAGAGAAGGTGTTCGGATTTTATTTTTCTATTGTCTAGTTTGTAGTCTTTGTTTGATTAAAGAACTCAAATGAATATCCAAAAATACTATCATGGCCATCATAGATTGCTACACATCAAGAATCATAAGGATTAAGCATGGTGTACATCTCTTTAATTTTCTTGAACAGTTTTTTCTCTTGTCTCATGGGCAGGGTGTAGGAAGTTTGTTAAATACCTATTTATAAATATTTCGCCCAATACCAAAAACACAATAAAGAATATAAAGATCCAAATCCAAGTTATCATCTTAATCTCTCCTTAGTAAACCTGATATCTATGTAGCCTTTTTTCTTTTTATACCCTGATATAAAAGGAATGTAATCCCATTGAAAGGGAAAAGAGTAAATAATTAAACTGCTTTGATAGGTTGAAAGTATGGATACTGTTTTCTATACGGATAGATTAAACTGTCTCGACTTTAGGAGTTGAAAGGATGGCCTTTGATAGCAGGAAATCAATACTTTATGCAGCTACGAAAAGGTTTGAAATATAAAAGTACTTCAACGGATAATCTGTTGAAGAACTTTTATGTTGTCATTGTTAAGAGAGAAATACTTGTTATTACTTTGATTTTATATAATCAGGATAGTCAGTGATAATACCATCCACATTCATACTTAAAAGAAATTCGGCAGATTCATGGCTGCGAACAGTCCAAGATTGAATTTTCATGCCCAGTGCGTGTACCTGTTCAACTAATGGTTTCGATACAATAGAATAGCTCGGGTTAAAGTAGTCTGCATATTGACTAAACTCAGATAAAGCTTGTTCAGAAGTATCTCCTTTAAAGGAAGTAAGAACACCAATTGGAACACTTGGTAGAAGGGTATTCATTTTTTTCATAGAGTCAAAATTAAATGATTGAATAATGATTTTATTGTTTTTTGGTTTATCAAGATTGCGTTCTTTCAATGCTCTGGCAACTTGCTCCTCAATACCTGGATATAGTTCTGGAGACTTTAATTCAATCAGTATCCCTATTTTTCCTCTGTATTTATCGAGTGCTTCACCCAATGTGGGGATTTTCTCTCCCGTAAATTGTTCGCCCTTCCAGCTACCGGCATCAAGGTATCTTAGCTGTTTAAACGTTAAATCACTTACCAAACCCGTACCATTTGTTGTTCGATCAACTGTATTATCATGTATTAACACAAGTTTGTTATCTTTGCTTCTTTGCACATCTATTTCAATATAGTCAGCCTTCATTTTGACCGCTTTATCAAAAGCAGCAATCGTATTCTCAGGAGCATAGCCGGAGGCCCCACGATGTGCAATGACATCCACCTTTTTATTGTTTCCTTGAACCTCTTCGGCAAAGGCTTCATTCCCACTGGTAACTAGTAAATTAAATGCAAAAACAGAGAATCCTAACAAAGCTATAGACATCTTGAAATTCTTATTTCTTTTCATATGTACATCCTCTCCATTATGAATTTTTTGCCTCCTTACAAATTATGATATAAGAAGAATGAATAGGATTTAAAATGAACATTATTATAAAAATAAGCCATTCCTACTATATAAATGTATATTTGGCTTTAC
>JAZUQD010000206.1:0-2248 GCA_045605505.1 Pradoshia sp. | reverse complement strand
ATTAAAAGAGCACCTACTATAACTAAGCTAAAAATACCAATTTGTTTCGGATCTTTCTTCAACTTTTGCTTCATCACCCTCACCACTCTCCCCTACAATAGCCGTACTCCGAATTTTCTCAGGTATTGTATATGCTATCCTTCATTCATCCTCGTACTTTTTTCACCATTATACTACAAAAAATGGATAATATATGTAAATTATCCTATGTGTATGTCAATCTATTGTTTTTATAGGGCAAATGATCTGTTCATATCCATTAATTATGCAAATAAGCAAGATTAAAAAATACTTATTTTTCTATCATTGTAAATAATAACCTCATACATTAAACTGATTATAGTACCTAAGACCCTTTAAGGAGTGAGTAAAATGTTTTGCTCAAAATGCGGAGAATCTCTCCCGCAAAGTTCTAGTTATTGTCCTGTCTGCGGCCATAAAACAAGGCCTAAATCCAATAGATTCTTACTATGGGGAATGACACTTCTTTCAGTAGTTTGTATAGGTGTATTTTCCTATTTGGGATACTTATTTTTGAACCCTCCCAGACAATCTGAACAACCTGTACAAGTGAAACAGGTACCTGTCAAAACTGTAGCTAAAGAGGTAAAGCCAACAAACACAGAAGCAGAGCCAGTGAAAAGTATAGCTACTAAGGAAGTTTCTCAGATTATTGCAGAATCCCTGCCTAAAGTTTTTACGATTAGGAATGATTCCTCTCAAGGATCAGGGTTCCTCATTAATAAGAAAGGCGATATTTTAACGAATGCCCATGTTGTTGAAGGAAGTACGATAGCCACCATACAAGATAATGACGGTAAAGAATATCAAGGGACTGTTATCGGTTATAGCAACGAGGTCGATATTGCTTTAATCCGAGTAAATGAATTGGCTGAACGTTCTCCATTTTCCTTAGAAGCCACCAATGCTTCAAAATTGGGTGATGAGGTCATTGCTCTGGGAAGCCCCAGAGGTCTGGAAAACACAGCTACTTTAGGGAACATCAGTGGAGTGGAGCGAACGTTTGTCATAGAGCCCCATTTATATGATGGTATTTACCAAATTTCAGCTCCACTTGCACCAGGCAGCAGCGGTGGGCCTTTACTCAATAAAAAGACAGAAAAAGTTGTTGCTATTAATTCCGCCAAAATGAATGGGGAAGACAGTATTGGCTTCAGCATCCCACTGTATAAGGTGATAGATACAATTAATCAATGGTCATCGACCCCAATGAGTGAAGAAGAAATTCATCAACTTTTCTACAATAGTGCAGGTCTCTATTTTTACCAAGACCTATATGACAGCGAGGGATACTTTGACGGCGGTTCATATAGCGAGGATTACGATAGCTATTACGAAGAATACGACGATTATTATGATGATCATGATCAAGATTCTGAATATGAGGATGAATATGATAGCGAACTTGACGAGTCCGATTACGACGACACTGAGAGCGAATACAATGAATCCGATTATATAGATGAGTACAATGGCAATGGCGAATATGATGAATCGGACTATTATGAAGAAACCGAAGAAGAAGAGGAAGAGTCTGAGATCATAGAGGATAGCACAGAGGATACTATAGAAGAAGACACCAATTACGATGAAGAAGTAATTGAGGAAGAACCAGAAAGTGAAACAGATACTTCTGACAGTGTGGACGAAACTGACACCGACACCTATATAGAATAGTAAGGTAATAGATAATAAAATTTAAAACATTTTGCGGTTCAAGATAAATAAGTGAACTCCAAAACTAAATCAAAAGGTGTTAATCTCAATATGTAGATTAACACTTTTTTACGTTATTCACTCTCCATTTGGAAGAAAACTCATCTAAACCTAACTAGCTATTTCTTCATTAAAATTTTAAAAAGGATTATCCCCTTCTATGTAGGTTTTCGGTCATTTATGTTTCCCCCATAAACTTCAGCTCACATTGACCATGGGTTTAATCCCTAAGGAATTGGTTCCACTAATTATCATCCTATTATTCATTTTCATCCATATATATTAAAAATCTGACCAGGTATATAAATGCTGTAGAACTATATCCAATTGCTTCCTATAATAAAGGGAGAAAGATTTATAAAAAAGGGTGGGGGTGGAATATGAGGATAGAAATTCAGTTAGATAGTGAATGTGAAGATCCCAAAATCGTCATACATGCGAGGGAGATGACAAATGAAATTTCGAGTTTACTTGAAAAACTTTCAGGCAATGAGTACCAGTCACTAATGGG
>JAZUQD010000205.1:0-3301 GCA_045605505.1 Pradoshia sp. | reverse complement strand
ATTTTGGCTCTAAAAATCTTTATATTTTATTTAATCTATAAAGTAGTCCGAGCATGTACCTTTAAAGTCATTGAAACGATTTTCTCTCGCATGCAGGCGAAGGAACATCTTTCAGATAATCGCACTAAAACATTGGAATCCTTAACAAAAAACGCTTTTGGATATGTTTTTATATTTATCTTAATTGTTACCATCCTGGAAATGTTCCAAATTGATGTTACTGCAATCCTTGCCGGTGCTGGAATCGTTGGCTTAGCGGTTGGTTTTGGAGCGCAGGGTTTAGTGAGTGATGTAGTAACAGGCTTTTTTATCCTCTTAGAAAAACAAATTGATGTTGGCGATGAAGTGACAATAGGAGTTATTAACGGCGTTGTAGAGGTAGTAGGACTTAAAACAATCCAAATAAGAGGTTTTGATGGCAGTCTTCACTTCATCCCAAATCGACAGGTTGCCATATTAAGTAATCATTCACGCGGTGCCATGCGTGCTATGGTGGAGATAAAACTTAAAGCAGAGGATAATTTAGAAGAAATTACAAAAGCCATAAAAGAAATATGCCATTCATTGGCTGAAAAAGATGATGATATCCTTATGGGACCAGAAATTCTAGGCATTCAGGATATTGGTACAGCAGATTATACGATCCGAATTGTTGCCAGAACAACTAACGGACAGCAATACCATGTTGAACGGCAATTACGTTCTCAAATAAAATTGGCTATTGATCAAATCAGACGTAAATATACTGTTGAAGGAGATGCATAATAAGAATAAAACCCGGTTGCCTCTTTGCAGCCGGGTTTATCTTTTTATTTTGATTTCATGCGAATATAGTCTGATATAACGGATACAGCAAAAGGCAAAGCCCTCTCATCAGGATTTAATTTTGAATGATGTAATCCATAAGAGGACTGAACACCAAGCCAGAACATAAAGCCTGGTGTATCTTTAATCATATATCCGAAATCCTCACCCGTCATTGCTTCCATACACTTCACAAATGACGTATCCTGACGTTGATAAAGAAAATCCATAAACTCTTCGGTCAATTGCTCTTCATTATACACCTGGTAGTATGCTGCTCCGAAATTAACGTTTATTTCACAACCAAGAGCCACTTCCATTCCTTTGGCCATATCCAGTATCCGCCCGCGAATCAACAGCATAGATTCTTCAGAAAGTGTCCGAATCGTTCCTTCAATACGGGCATTTTCGGCAATACTATTTTGCACGGTACCTCCTGTTATTTTTCCAATCGTAACAACAGCTGAATCGAGCGGATTAATATTTCTTGCCACAATCGTCTGAAGCTGATTGACAAACTGGCAGGATGCAATCACCATGTCATTCGTTAAATGCGGATAGGCAGCATGACCACCCTTGCCCTTAAAATCAATAAAAAGCTCCGACGTATTAGCAAAGAGCAAGCCTGTTTTGGTCGCAATCGTTCCTACCGGATATTCGGGAGCTATGTGCAATCCAAAAATTAAATCCGGCTTCCATTTTAAAAAATGTTCACTTGCAATCATCTCTTCCGCTCCGCCAGGCCCCTCTTCAGCAGGCTGGAACATAAATAAAACATGATCATTAATTGGATTTTCAACAAGATCTGTCAATACGCCAAGGGCAATAGTCATATGAAAATCATGGCCACAGGCATGCATATAATCTGCATGTTCAGATTTAAAAGACAGTTCCGTTTCTTCTCTGATCGGTAACCCATCTATATCAGCACGATATCCGATTGTTTTTCCCGGTGCTAATCCTTTCACTCTAACAAAGATACCCGTTCTCCATTTTTCCCATTCAATACGGTCCTCGGGTAAATTTTTTATGTACTCAATCAAATATTGCTGAGTCTTAAATTCCTTATACCCGGGTTCAGGAATTCGGTGCAAATCTCTCCTAATCGCGATTAGTTTCTCCATATCAAAGCCCACCTCTTCTCCAATTTAAAATAGGCGCGGAAATCAAGATCTCCACGCCTTTCCATACTTTTTATAATTGACGAAGCTCTTCCTTTATTTCAACTTTAGATTTCGTCTTTTCATCAATCTTTTTAATCACTTTTGCCGGGACACCCGCCACTACTGTATGAGCTGGAACATCTTCAACTACGATAGCTCCTGCCGCAACTACAGCTCCTTCACCTACTCGGACACCTTCTAGTATAACCGCATTGGCACCAACCAGTACATTATCCTCAATCACAACCGGATTGGCGGATGGCGGCTCAATTACTCCAGCTAATACTGCCCCTGCACCAATATGGCAATTTTCGCCGACTGTAGCACGTCCTCCAAGCACTGCGTTCATATCGATCATCGTCTTATCACCGATGCTTGCACCAATATTAATGGAAGCACCCATCATAATAACTGCATTATTGCCAATATGAACTTGATCGCGGATAATGGCACCCGGCTCAATTCTTGCATTAATCCCTTTTAAATCTAACAGTGGAATAGCAGAGTTTCGACGGTCATTTTCAATTACATAATCTTCAATTTTCGCCTTATTTTCTTCTAATGTCGGTTGAATATCAGACCACTCACCAAAAATAACCCCTGTATTTCCATTAATAAAGGACTTAACTTCAGGATTAAACGTAAGATCACTGATATCTCCCTTTATGTATACTTTTACCGGAGTTTTTTTTACGCTATTACCGATAAAAGAGATAATTTCATTTGCATCCATCATTTTCATGTATTATTTCTCTCCCCTAAATAATTTTCTATTACTTTAACAAACATGATTAAGAAAGACAAGAAATGAGATTTCATTTCTGCTTATTGACCATTTCCTCTACTAAACTAACAAATGCCTTAACCTGTCTAAGTTCAAGTGAAGCATCATAACTTACCAACCATGTCTTTCTTTCTACAGACTGTCCCTCCAAGTCATACAAGGGATGTTTAAAATAAGAAGCTTCCCCTTCTCTCAGAGAAATGCCAGGTAAAATGGCATATCCTATTCCGTTCATCACCATCTGTTTACAGGTCTCAATTTGATCAACCAAAATGGTCCGTGTCGGAGGGATTCCATAATGGCGAATCCACCAGTTTTGAATCTCACGATAATAATTTGAATCACTTTTAAACAAGATGAAAGGTCTTTCTGTCGATAACGCATCCGATAACTGGCTCAGTTCGGTATCTACAAGGTACAAATGATCACTAAACAATAGTTTTTTATAACCATGCCAATCAGGTGCTCCTCTTAGTATACCAATATGAGAATCCCCATTATATATATTTTCAATCATTTCACTGCTCCAACCTGTAACCAATGAAATTTT
>JAZUQD010000204.1:0-5456 GCA_045605505.1 Pradoshia sp. | reverse complement strand
GAGAGAAACACAGGCCGATTTTGGACTGGGACTTGAAGGTGGAGTGGTGAAAACTCCATATGGGTTGTTTATTTGCAATTGGGGTGCTCTTGTCACAAAAGAGAATAAAAGTTTTGTAAGTGGAGGCGCACGAATTAAATTGCCTAATGAAATAGCTGATGAGCTATATTCAGGTAGAGAGCTTGGACCAGTGATGGATGAATATACAAAGAAACAGGATATCCGAAAGTCAGAAGGAGCAGTAGGCATCTTCTCAAATGGCCGCATTAAAAGAGATCGAATGTTTGAGCATATTATTGAATTATTGGTTGGTCAATATGAATATCATGTAAAAGAACAAAGAAGATAGCTAATGACTAGCTTTATTAGTACTTCTCATTTTCTGATAACTGTAGAACTTCATTATGTTCCTTTATTTTGGTAGAGAAGAGGGCCAAAATAATAAATACCAATAGGGAAAAAAGACTTTTTTTCATGAGGATTTCTCACCTTACATATGATTTTACTAGAATCATACCATAGCTAACTACTTAAAACCTGTAGAAACAGTAGAAGACCGCCGAATTAGATCAAATGGCGGTCTTTCCTTATTTTTATTCCTCAAGGATATATTCAAGTATTGAAATAGCTTGATCCACGTCTGTGACTGTAACATTTGCTTTTCTGGAAAGTTCTTTAAGAGGGTGGTGAAGAGATTCTGGTCTAATAAGGATCAGCGGCTTGCCTAAGGTGATAGCCATACTTGCATCCATTGCAGTATTCCATTGTTTATACTTCTCTCCAAATAAGGCAATCACTAGATCAGCCTTGTTGATCCAAAGCTCTGTCCTTAAATTATTTATAGAGGAAGCTGCCTGATCTTTGAAAATAGCATTGGGTTGTGTACCTAGTATTTTTTCTCCGATTTCATCTGAGAGGTCATGATTTTCATTAGGTCCTTTAAAAAGAATTGGAAGTTGCTTCTCTGCCGCCTTCTCTTTGATTTCTTTTCTCCAGGAGCTATGGATTTCTCCCGCAAGATAAATGGTTAATGTCATGTTTATACTCCTTTCAACTTTCGTACTTTTATTCATCTTATCAAAGAAAGCGATTACTTGAAATGTGAGAATGAGCGATGTTTATAAAAAATTATATAGATTGCAATAACTTCTGCTCTTCTATGAGATATATTGGTATTGACAGGTGTCATGACAGGAGTTAATCTTCAGAATAGAGATATAATTTAACAACTTATGGTAAATAAGATGTTTTAGGGAGGATAACGGAATGGAGAAAGGGAAGATCAAGGAACGTAAATTGCTAGGAATCGCAGGGATGGCTTGGCTTTTTGATGCTATGGATGTAGGAATGCTTTCATTCATTATTGCCGCACTACAAAAAGAATGGAATTTAAATTCAGAACAAATGGGCTGGATTGGCAGCGTGAATTCAATAGGAATGGCAGTAGGGGCTCTAGTGTTCGGCATTTGGGCTGATCGAATTGGACGAAAGAATGTTTTAATTATTACGTTATTATTATTTTCGTTGGGAAGCGGTTTTTCAGCATTGACAACAAGCTTGTCGATTTTTCTGATTTTTAGATTCATCATTGGAATGGGGCTGGGCGGAGAATTACCGGTAGCGTCCACTTTAGTCTCAGAAAGTGTACCGGAAAGCAAAAGAGGACGAATTGTCGTGCTGCTTGAAAGTTTTTGGGCGGCAGGCTGGCTCGTCGCTGCACTTATATCTTACTTTGTCATACCAACGTATGGCTGGCAAATTGCCTTATTAATCAGTGCGATTCCGGCTTTATATGCCATTTATTTAAGGATACACCTTCCTGACTCTGAGAAGTTTCAACTGGTGAAGGAAAAGAAGAGAATGTCTGTTGTAAATTCACTTAAGACATTATGGAATAAAGAATACGCTATAAAGACTCTTATGCTATGGATTCTTTGGTTCTGTGTCGTATTTTCTTATTATGGGATGTTTCTGTGGCTTCCGAGTGTTATGGTCTTAAAAGGGTTTACCCTGATAAAAAGTTTCCAATACGTTGTCCTTATGACCTTGTCACAGTTACCTGGTTATTTTACAGCTGCCTGGTTCATTGAAAAAATCGGACGGAAATTTGTATTGGTAACCTATTTGTTCGGTACAGCTGTAAGTGCTTATTTCTTCGGCAGTGCAGAAACTTTAACTGCCTTAATGATCTCAGGTTGCTTGCTATCATTTTTTAACCTGGGAGCATGGGGAGCGCTATATGCCTATTCGCCAGAACAATATCCGACTATTATACGAGGTACTGGCACAGGTATGGCGGCGGCGGTGGGGAGAATAGGTGGTATTCTTGGACCGCTCGCAGTTGGGAACTTACTGGCCTCCGATACATCCATTGAAAGAATCTTTCTCCTTTTTAGTATTTCTATCATTATTGGGATGATGTCGGTATTAATTCTTGGTAAGGAAACGAAAAATATAACCTTAGAATAGAAATCCTTTGCCTATTTGGGTATGATAATTTATACAAGAGGAAATGGAAAGGATGACGATGAATATGAAGAAATTAGAAAGTATGGAGCATTATAATGAATTGATGTCAAACGGGAAAGTGATGCTCTTATTTTCTGCGAATTGGTGCCCGGACTGCAGATTCATTGAACCATTTATAGGAGATATTGAGACTGCACATCAAGAATATACCTTTATTTACGTAGATCGAGATAAATTTCTTGACCTATGCATTAAGTTGGATGTGTTTGGGATACCAAGCTTCATAGCTTTTGATAATGGAAAAGAGCTTGGACGATATGTAAATAAAGATCGTAAAACACAGGAACAAATTGAAGATTTCATTGCATCATTATGATAAACTATTATACTCCCCCTATATGGGGGCTTTTTTTTTAGCAGCCAGCGTTTATTTAGGCTATAGTATTGGTAAGGAGGAATCCCTATGAAAATGACAACTATTAAAATGAAAACTCGCCTCATGGAAAGTTTAGCTGGTAGAGGTTTAAGCTTTACCTATAATCGTGATAATGAGGAATTAAGAATTGAAAATAAAGAGACTGGCAAGGGAATAACTATTGCGTTATCACCGCTTGTATCCAAATATGAACAATCCGGTCAAAAAGCAATTGATGAGGTACTTTATTATATAAAAGAATCAACGAAAGTGATGGGGACTGAACAAACATTAAAGGGTAAGGAGAAATTGATTTACCCAGTTATCCGTTCAACCTCATTTCCTTTGGAGTCTCGTGAAAATATACCTTTTATCACGGATGAGCATACAGCAGAAACAAGGGTTTATTATGCTTTAGATTTGGGTAATACGTATAGGTTAATTGATGCAGAGCTAATGAGTAAAGAAGGATGGGATCAGGAGTCTATTCGTTCAATGGCTATGTTTAATGTAAGATCACTGCCGATTAACTCTAAAAAAGACAGTGTGCGTGGAAATGACTTTTACTTTATAAACCATAACGATGGCTATGATGCTTCGAGAGTGCTTATCGATTCGCAAATGAAAAAATGGAAGGAAGAAATGAAAGGTACTATGGCAGTGGCTATTCCACATCAGGATGTTTTAATTATTGCAGACATACAAAATGATGCAGGATATGACATTCTGGCACAAATGAATATGCACTTTTTCACAAATGGAAATGTCCCGGTTACTGCTCTTCCGTTCCTTTATGAGAATGGCGAACTAGAGCCAATTTTTATTTTAGCAAAAAACAGGCCAAAGGAAGATCAATAATTTTTTAGGAAATTGATACCAATTAAAAGGATTGTGTCTTAACTGCGCTAATTTTTTGATAAAATAGAAACCTGTAATAGTAATTTATAACAACAATAGAAAGTGTGAGGAAGGCTATGAGCTTTTTCAAAAAAATTGTTGATTGGTTCTATGAGGATGTAGAGGAGGAAGTAGAACCTCCTAATAGCCCTGAAACCATTCAAAAAGTACCTAAACCTAAACAAGGAAAAAAAACACAAAAACAAATTGATATTGAAGCTAAAATCCAATATAAATATCCAAAGAATAATTTCAAATTTCCATTAATCTCAGATGAAGAGTTACTAAAATTAAAAGAACAAAAAAAGAAGCAAAAAGAATTGGGCGATAAGAAGGAAAGGTTTGTGAGGGAGTCTGTAAAGTCTCCGGTTGTTCCCTCTGTGAAGATGCCTTATAAAAAAGCCGTCATCGAAAAGCCAGAACCGAAACAAAACAAAATCATGCAGAATAAGATACCTTTTAGACGAACAGAAATTCCATCGCCAATCTATGGTTTTCAAAATAGGCAGTCGGGGACTAAAAACCATAAAGCGGTCGAATATGAATTGCCATCCGAAACGACATTGGATTCCGTACTTGCTAAAATGCATGGTAAGAAAGAGAGCCCTTTGCAGGAAAAGCCAGAGCGTCCAATTGAAAAGACGGTACAGGATGATATAACGCAAAATCCTGAGCAGGTACAGAGTTCTGTAGATAACAACACTGTTAACTCATATACATCTAACCAAGATGGTGATAAAGGGTTAAATTCTATAGAGATGAAGAATGAAAAGAATCCAGAATCTATCATTTCCATTCCAGTAAAACCTGGAGAGGTTGCTGCCACGAGTGAAATGGAGTGGGGATCAGTAGGCGAGGATCAAATTATAGAAGAAATGAATGAAGTGTTTGTCAACGCTAATTATGCATTAGAAGATAAAGCAATCCATGAAGAAGAGATTTCTAACGAAGAAATCTTGGTAGAGGATTTTGCGACGTTGGATACTGATCTAGAGATGGAAGAGCAGGAGGAGATCCAATCCATACAGCTTAATCACCAGAATGATGCTAAGGAACCAATTGATGTTGAAAAGCTGGAATACGATTTGGAGGAATCAGAAAAGAATATCTCCATTCAGTCTTCAGAGATTAGTGTAGTTGAAAATGTAGAAGAAATTAATTCCATGACGGAGAAAACAGAACAATCTCTCAGAGAAAATGATAAACAGCCAGATACTGGTATCAGTCAACTTTCTTCTGAAATTAGAATGGATAATGAAGAAGATCAGCTGGAAAGAGTAAAAAATGAAATAAACATGGAAATTATCCCCTTTGAGGAAAATAAACAGAATGTCAGTCCGGTTGATAGACAGGACGAGGAGCCTGGCTATGAAGGCCTAAATGAATCGATTGTGACAGAATCCATAACTCCATTTAAAGAACCGTCAATGAATCAAATCAATGATTCAGGCAGCTCTAACCCACTGGAGAATAGTGAAAGTCTTTCTGATGAAATTACACATTCAGAACAAAATAGTACAGTAGAAGAGCCGGCTATTGTTATGGATGAAGAAGAAAGACGCAGGATAGAAAGGGAAAAACGCATTAAAGAGCGTAGAAAGCACATCCCTTTTAATGTATTAATGCTTAAGAATGATAAAAATCATAGAGCTGCTACTAGCTATCCAAAAACAAA
>JAZUQD010000203.1:0-21386 GCA_045605505.1 Pradoshia sp. | reverse complement strand
AGTAGCCACAAAAAACGCTAGAAGAAGGTACCGATATAACGGTTTATTCATTTTTATAAAAAATGCACGCATGCATACACCTCACAATCTAAAGATAAATAGTAAGAGAATGGACTAAGACTTTGGAGAATGTTCTGCCTGCAGCCTATGTTGAAACACCATACGTTTTCAGCAACGACTCATTATTTTATCACTATTAGCAATTGATGACTATAGCCCGCACTGCATAATAAAAGATGCTAAAGATAGAAGGAAATCGTTTTTTTTTGTTGTATTGATGCAAAAAAAGGGAACAAGAGGAAGCTACATCAGCTATTCACTTAAATCAACAGATTAAAAGGGGCTGGGACATAAATATTTCAGTCAATGATAAACCCGAACTATTAGGTGATATTTTAATAAATATTTCGCATAATAGTTCGGGTTTTTATTTGTTTTCAATAGATTTGTTACTTCTGTATACCATTATTAAACTTAGTGGAATGTAGTGGAAGCCACTCGACTTCTGCGGGAAGTAGAGGAAAGGCTGAGACCTGAGCAGGCGTAAGCCGAGGAGGCTAAAGCCTTCCTCCCCGCGGAAAGCGAGTGGAGTAAGCGCGTAATGGAACGGACTTTTTTACAACTTAATTCTTTAATAAGTAGTAATAAAGTCGATTAATTTAGATATCGTTCGTCTTTTCAGAGTCGTTTAAAAGTTATGTCCCAACCTCTTTTTTCTTCGTGGATTTATTTCATAGGTTCATGAAGGGAGGTGGCGGATTAAGTGAAATTTTAAAACGAATAAATGTACCTCTCTGTATAAAAGTGGTTTTGTTGGAAAAACTGGAATTTATCATGAGTAGGAGGTCTGTCCATGAAACGGTATGTTTCAGCTTTATTAGTAATCGTGTTCACTTTAAGTATGTCCATTCCATCATTTGCAGCCGAAAAAATAAAAACGGCAGAATTAGATTTAGCACCTAAAACGAAGTCAGCAATACTGATAGAAAAGGATACGGGTTCTGTTATATATGATAAAAATAAAGATGAACGACTGTCTCCCGCCAGCATGACGAAAATCATGACTATGCTGTTAATCATGGAGGCACTGGATCAAAAACGAATAAGCATGACAGATAAAGTTCGGACAAGCGAGTATGCTGCCTCTATGGGTGGTTCACAAATATTCCTTGAACCGGGTGAGGAAATGACAGTAGAACAAATGCTCCGAGGAATTGCGATTGGTTCCGGGAATGATGCCTCTGTTGCCATGGCAGAAAAAATTGCCGGGAGCGAAGAGGAATTCGTTCAGCGAATGAATGCAAAGGCGACTGAATTAGGGTTAAAAAATACAAAATTTCAAAACTGCACGGGATTGCCGACAACAGACCATTACAGCACAGCATTTGATATGGCGATGATGGCGAAAGAATTATTAAAGCATGAAGAAATCACGCAATTTACAAGTTTATATGAATCTTATTTACGTGAAGACACGGATAAAAAATTCTGGCTTGTGAATACCAATAAACTGGTTAAATTTTATCCAGGTGTGGATGGATTAAAAACTGGTTTTACACATCAAGCTAAATACTGCTTAACCGCAACAGCTAAAAAAGATAATTTGCGAGTGATCGCAGTTGTATTTGGGGCTGAAAATCCAAAAGAGCGGAATACGCAAGTGACCCATATGCTTGATTATGCTTTTGCTAATTATCAATCCAGACCGGTTTACAAGAAGAATCAGCCGCTGGCTCTTTTAAAAATTGAAAAAGGCCAAACGAAAAGAGTAAGTCTGGTCACTGATGGGTCGGTCTCTCTTTTAAATAAAAAAGGGGAAGAAAAGGTTAATGTCCGTCCAAGTATTGTTTTGAAAAAAGATGTACAGGCGCCGATCAAAAAAGGTGAACAGCTTGGAACTTTAAAAATGATGCGAGATGACAAAGTAATTTCAGAAACGCCATTAATTGCATCACAAGATGTTAAACGAGCAAGCTGGTTTGATTTATTTAAACGGTCATTCGGCATGTTTACCCATACGGGCGACGAATAACCATTCCTATGCGAAAATAAACGAATGGAAAGAGAATATCACTAGTTTTGTCTTTAAGAAGGAATTGAAGTGGTCAAGAGCGAAATCACCACTATAAGACTTTGAAGGGGGCAATGACAAAGTGAGTTTAGAGATTGATATGAGGACGATTGAGGATATATTATGTATTCGTCTGCAGGGAGAGCTCGATCATCATACGGCAGAAGATTTAAAGAATAAAGCATCTCAATTAATTGAAACAGGTGGCATTCGCCATATTATTTTAAATTTAGGTGAGTTAAGTTTCATGGACAGCTCGGGATTAGGTGTCATATTGGGAAGATATAAACAAATCCAGCAATTTGAAGGGGAAATGATTGTTTGTGCGATTTCGCCTTCTGTCCATAGGTTATTTGAGATGTCGGGAATGTTTAAAATACTCCGTCAAGAGCCTTCAGAGGAAGCAGCTATACATGGATTGGGGGTAGCTTGAAATGAAAAATGAAATGGCGATGGAATTTTCGGCATTAAGCCAAAATGAATCTTTTGCCCGAATTACAGTAGCATCCTTTATCGCTCAATTAGATCCAACCCTTGATGAATTAACTGAAATTAAAACGGTTGTATCCGAAGCGGTCACCAACTCTATTATCCATGGATATGAGGGGGATTCTTCAGGGAAAATCTATATCTCTGTCACGCTGGATCTTGAGGAAGAAACAGTGGAACTAACGGTACGAGATGAAGGAATAGGGATTAGGGATATCGATGAGGCTAGGCAGCCGTTGTATACGACTAAGCCAGAATTGGAGAGGTCCGGAATGGGCTTTACCATTATGGAAAACTTTATGGATGAGATTTTTATTGAATCATCCAGGGGTGAAGGTACAGAGATACGACTCATGAAAAATCTTTCTAAAAGCAAAGCTTTATGTAATTAAGGAGACTAATACAATGGATGTGGAAGTCAAAAAGGGTAAAAAGACCGCCCAGCTTAAGGACGAAGAGGTAAAGGCACTCATACTTCAAAGCCAGCAAGGTGACCAATTAGCTAGAGACGAAATCATCCAGAAAAACATGAGGCTTGTATGGTCAGTTGTACAAAGATTTCTTAACAGAGGATATGAACCGGATGACTTATTTCAAATCGGGTGTATTGGTTTAATGAAATCTGTAGATAAATTCGATCTATCCTATAATGTTAAATTCTCCACCTATGCAGTACCGATGATTATCGGTGAGATACAGCGTTTCATTCGTGATGACGGCACGGTAAAAGTCAGCCGTTCATTGAAGGAAATGTCCAATAAAATCAGAAGAGCAAAAGATGAATTATCCAAGCAATTTGGGAGAACGCCAACTATCACAGAAATCAGTGAACATTTGGAGCTAACGCCTGAGGAAGTCATCATGGCGCAGGAGGCAAGTCGATCTCCATCATCGATCCATGAAACGGTTTATGAAAATGATGGCGACCCCATTACATTGCTCGATCAAATTGCGGATAGCTCTGAGACAAAATGGTTTGAAAAAATCGCTTTGAAAGAGGCAATTGCCTTATTGGACGAAAGAGAAAAATTGATTGTCTATTTGCGTTATTATAAAGATCAAACGCAGACGGAGGTTGCAGAACGGCTTGGCATCTCACAGGTCCAGGTATCTAGATTGGAAAAGAAGATCTTAAATCAAATGAAAGACCGTATGGACTGATCAATTGTCCATACGGTTTTTTCTTTGCCAATACAGGCAATCCTGAAACTAATTTACGATTTTTGGTATGGTTCCTATTTTTTCTAACCATACTATATATACACGTAAATCAGGAAATGGGGATGAAAGAACTCATGGAGGAATGTGTTTATATCCGTTTAAAATATCGAGCAAAAATTGTACCAAATCACCCGATAAAACTCGCGGATATTGCAGATATCATTGGGACAGATGAAGTGAAAGAAAAGGTTAGTAATTTAATTTTAGGTGAATTCTCCAAGGATAAAAATGTTTTTATCCTGGATGTGACAGTTGTACTCCAAACCATTTTTCAACATTTTCCTGAAATAAAAATGGACACCTATGGGCCGTCGCAAACAATCGTGGAAGTGGAGCGTAAGAAGAAAAAGGTTTCAAATATTTTGTTTGCACTTGTGTGGGTTGTTCTTTTCCTAGGGGCAGGCTTTGCCATTATGAATTTTCATGAGGATGTTAGTATGAGGGAATTGCATGAACGCATCTATTATATGATGACCGGTAAGCATTCTGTAAATCCACTTGTGTTCCAAATACCTTATTCATTTGGTTTGGGCATTGGGATGATTTTGTTCTTTAATCATATTTTCAAAAAGAGATTCAATGATGAACCCAGTCCAATGGAAGTAGAGATGTTTAACTATCAGCAGGATTTAGATCAATACCTCATTATGAATGAAAACAAACATGCGATTAATTCTGGTAGAGATGATTGAGTTTTTCTTTGTGCTGATCGTTGGGTTTTCGGGAGGGGTTTCGGTTGGAGCTGGATATGTGGCGTTCCTGACCGTGCTTAATATTATTCCACGGCTTACTCAGCTTACGAAGGCCAAGTCTGTCCATTATTTCGAAAGTGCCGTTATTCTTGGAGCAATTAGTGGCACGATTTTCAGCTTATGGGACTTCACGCTTGGTCTAACACCGCTCATCCTCACCATTATGGGGGCATTTAGCGGCGTTTTTAACGGAATGCTTGCGGCTGCACTTACAGAAGTACTAAACGTCTTTCCCATTTTGGCTAAAAGGATTGGGATGCAGGATCGGATTTTGTATATCCTCATGGCACTTGTCTTCGGAAAAATAGCCGGATCCCTATTTCAATGGATTATTTATAATCAATAAGCATCATTAGGCGGTGAAGAGTTGAAAGGGAAGAGAAATATTATCATCATCACAGATGGTGATGAATATGCGAAAAAAACAATCGAACATGTTGCAAAGGAAGTCGGTGGCCGTTGCATTTCAGCCTCCTATGGAAATCCATCAAAGGTGGATGGGCCTCGACTGATTAAACTCATTCAATCTGCTGCTTACGATCCGGTATTGGTTATGTTTGATGACAGTGGTTTGGTCGGAGAAGGGACTGGTGAAAAGGTCATGAAATATGTGGCTGAACATCCGGCTATCAATCTCCTTGGAATTATCGCGGTTGCTGCCAAAACGAAACAAGCCGAATGGACGAAAGTAGACGTTTGTATTGATCGTGAGGGTAATCTGACAGAGTTTGGTGTCGATAAATTTGGAGTACCAGAAATGGATGTAAAACGGGTCAATGGAGATACAGTCTATTCTATCGATTCCATTCATGCACCGATCGTGGTTGGAATAGGTGATATCGGTAAAATGTCTAAATATGATGACATAAAAATAGGCAGCCCTATTACATTAAGTGCCGTAAAGCTTATTCTCGAAAGGAGTGAATACCATGAAGGCCAATCAAAAGGAGAAAACACCCATATCGACTGACTTACAGGCCATAAAGCAATACATGGAGAAAAATGTAGGTCTGGGAGTAAGTTTTGATCTAGGAGTAAGAGAAATTTTCATTCGTGAAACAATGATGCAAATGTATTATGTAAATGGTTTGTGTGACACCAGCTTTATAATAGAGATATTGGAAACATTGACTGACATCAATGAACAAGAAACGGTTGACCAGGATGTCCCTATCTATGAATTAGTTAAAAACCGTTTAGTCCAACAATCCGTAGTCGTTGTTGAAACGATGGATGAGATGGTGGATCAGGTACTTTCTGGTTTGATCTCTATTATTGTAGCTGGCAGCGGGAAAGCTCTTATTGTGGATGTGAGAAGTTATCCAGGGAGACAACCCCAGGAACCAGATACAGAAAGAATTACACGGGGAGCAAGAGATGGGTATGTAGAAAATATTATTATCAACACTGCACTGACACGCAGAAGGATCCGCGATGAGCGATTGCGGTTTGAAATTATGCGTGTTGGGGAACGTTCCAAAACAGATATTGCGATTGGATATATTGATGGGATTGCGAATCCGCAGCTTGTTAATATAATCCGCGATGAACTGAAATCAATCGAGATCGATGGTTTGACGATGGCGGAAAAGACGGTGGAGGAATATTTAGTCAATCAGGGGTATAATCCGTATCCAATGGTTCGTTATACAGAGCGGGCAGATGTTGGAGCAAACCATTTACTTGAGGGACATGTTCTTATTTATGTGGATACATCACCAAGCATCATGATTACACCGACCACCTTTTTCCATCATGTTCAGCATGCAGAAGAATACAGGCAGGCAGCTTCAGTGGGTACTATTATTAGATGGTTCCGTTTTCTCGGTATTTTTGCTTCTCTTTTTATATTGCCATTATGGTTATTATTTGTATTGGAACCCCATTTGCTTCCAGAAAGTATGAAGTTTATTGGACCGCAAGATGATGCTCATGTTCATATTCTATTACAGATTGCAGTAGCGGAAGTTGGAATCGAACTGCTCAGAATTGCGTCGATCCATACACCAGCTCCTTTATCATCGGCCATGGGACTTATTGCTGCCGTCCTAATTGGTCAAATAGCCATTGATGTTGGTTGGATGGTCCCTGAGGTATTACTTTATGTGGCCATTGCATCGATTGGCAGTTTTGCTACTCCAAGTTTGGAGCTTGGCTTGGCCAATAAATATATGCGCTATCTGATTTTAATTTTAACGTCTCTCTTCCATGTACCTGGGTTTATGGTTGCTAATACTCTTCTAATTATATTCTTAACCAGATTAAACACATTATCTACTCCTTATTTGTGGCCATTTATACCATTTGTACCTAAGGCGCTTTCAAATATCGTGATTAGAAGACCGGTCCCTGGCAGACATTTAAGGCCGCGTTTTTTACATGTGCTAGATCGAACAAAATAATACATTTTGATGTTAGGACATTAGTGTGATAAAGTAGTTATACTATTCGAAAAATAGACAGCTTTAGTTAGCTGTCTATTTTTGTTATAACTTTGTGGGGAGAGATGGGAATGCATTTTCATGGAACGAGCAGAGTCAATGATCAGGGGCATTTAGAAATTGGGGGAGTAGACACTGTTTCTCTTGCGGAAAAATACGGTACACCATTATACATATATGATGTGGCTTTAATTAGAGAACGGACAAGAATGTTCAGGGATACTTTCCGTCAATTAGGAATAGGAGCTCAGGTAGCATATGCGAGTAAAGCCTTTTCTTCGATTGCGATGTTTCAGCTTGCAATGGAAGAGGGATTATCTTTGGATGTGGTGTCTGCCGGCGAATTGTATACAGCTCTCCAGGCAGGTTTTCCAGTTGAACGGATTCATTTGCATGGAAATAATAAAAGCATGGAAGAATTACAAATGGCACTTGATGTAGGAGTAGGCTGTATTGTTGTGGATAATTTTTACGAAATCGCTATGTTAGAGGATCTATGTAAAATAGAAAATAAAACATGCTCGATTCTTTTACGGGTCACTCCAGGAATTGAAGCCCATACGCATGATTATATTTTAACAGGACAAGAGGATTCTAAATTCGGCTTTGACCTATGGAATGGTCAGGCTGAAAAAGCGCTTCAAAAGGTGATTGCGAGTAAGTATTTCGATGTATTGGGTATCCACTGCCATATTGGTTCGCAGATTTTTGAAACGACCGGCTTTATTGTGGCCGCCCAAAAAATCAGTGAACAAATTGCAAACTGGAATCAAGCATATGGCTACTCTCCAAAGGTGTTAAATTTGGGCGGGGGATTTGGCATTCGTTATACGGAAGAAGACGAACCTATTCCTGTTTCTCGCTATGTAGAGGAAATTGTAAGAGAGGTTAAATCTGATTTCGATAAATACAATTTGCCAATGCCGGAGATTTGGATTGAGCCCGGCCGATCGTTAGTAGGGGATGCCGGAACAACCATTTATAAAATCGGATCAAGTAAACATGTGCCAGGAACCCGTAAATATTGGGCTGTTGATGGAGGTATGAGTGATAATATTCGTCCCGCCCTTTATCAGGCCAATTATGAGGCCGTACTTGCGAATCGCCTGAATGATGAAGTATTTGAAGAAGTAGCCATAGCGGGAAAGTGCTGTGAAAGCGGAGATATGCTCATTTGGGATCTTCCATTGCCTAAGGTTGGGCATGGTGATTTGCTGGCTGTATTCTGCACAGGAGCGTATGGGTATTCGATGTCTAATAATTATAACCGGATTCGCCGTCCCGCCGTTGTATTTGTTGAAAATGGAGAGTCACGTCTAGTTGTGAAAAGAGAGAGTCTTGAAGATTTGATAAAAAATGATTTACCATTATATGAATAAAAACGAGGCTGCCAAATGTCTGGCAGCCTCGTTTTCATGTATTAGGAGAATAGTGATTTAATAGCATCAATTAAACTTACAAAAAATGCTTTTAATTTATCAAGGAAGGATTGTCCTTCTTCTGATTTTAGGTAATCCGTTACTTTATCTTTTGCCGCATTTAGTTGTTCTTCAACTTTATTCCAGTCAATTCCTAAATCCTTCAGCTTATTAAATAAATCTATTAAGCTCTGAATTTGTTGCTCCGTTAAAGTAATGCCAAGCTTTTCAGCTGCATTAACAACAATAGTACGCAGTTCTTCATCGTTTTTCGGAGGATTATCGGCAATCTCGCCTTTAATGGTCTCCACCAGCGATGTCGCTTCTTCTGTACCAATTTGGTCACCTAGCTTAGCTGTTTCAACCATTTCCTCATTGGCGGCTTGTTTTTGTTCCTCCGTGATTTTTGTGTCCGTTGTCACCTCGTAAGCCTTAATTAAGCCTGTTAAGGCAGCCGTACCTGAAACTTCAAAAGGGGCCGTCACATAAATCTCTGCATCTTTAATGCCGGCAGTGGCCAGGGCGTTTTTGTACATATCTTCTGTTACCCAGTTGATATTTTTCGTTTTGACCGCAATACCGGAATCTTTGGCAGCAATTGTAATCGAAGAAGAGGAGAGTGCTTTTGTCCCGATCAGTCTGCTTGAAATTTTCCCGTCTAGGTACTTATGTTCCTCTGCATTAGAGACCGTCACAATTTCTACATCTTTAGGGGCATCCATTTCAGCTAAAAGCAACTTTTTTTGTTCTTCTGTTAAATTTTCGCCAAGTGTAACGACCATGTCGCCTCTTTGCATATCAGCTACTGCTATAGTAGGAATTAGAAAGCTTACTGCCAGTATAATGGACATGAATTTATAAAGTTGTTTTCTCATTCTGCTACCTCCCGTACTAGTTAGACGTAAAAAAATGATAAATGTTTCATTTTTTTATGTATTTTTGGATTTCCAGGCAAAGGGATTGCCAATTGTGTTAACTCTGTCATATTATAATGGAATTGGAAGATTGTCTATTCTTTCTTGCATTCTTTTACAGTTAATTCGATTCATTTCGCCTATGTTTGGATCCTGGATATGTAACATACTAGCGTTTTTTCAGCTATTTGAAATGGAATTTCTCTCTTATTTATACCTAGAAAATGGTAACAAGGGTGTGCCAGTTGAATTCATAAGTGAAAACAAGTATGATAAGAAAGATTATTAAATACCATTCTATTATTCTCATTTAATGAGGGATCAAAATGTTAATTAAGTACAAAAAGAGCTTTGAAAAAATCGCGATGGGCTTATTATCCTTTATGCCTGATGAAAAAGATTTAAAGAAGCTCCAGAATACTGTTAAATCATATGAAACAGAATCAGACAGGCGATTATACCTTTGGAAACAAGAGGAAGACTTTATTGGATTAATTGGGATCGATCTTGATGGACAATCTGTCACAGTAACAGATTTATCTGTTAATCCTTCCCATAGAGGCCAGGGAGTCGGCCATGAGATGGTACGCTGTCTGACGGAACTATATGCTGGATATGAAATCATTTCCAGAGATGTTACTGCAGAATTCATGGCTAAATGTCTGGATTGTGAAGAGAATAGCGGAGCATAAAAACAGAGAAACCCATCTTTTAAAAGTGGGTTTCTCTATTTGTTTTCACTACGCTTTTTAAGTTGATTAACTCGTTCCTGGATTACATCTGTACGATCACGTGTCGAATGTCTGTTTATTAATAAAGAGTCAGAAAGATTACTAGTGCCATGCCATGTATACCCTGCTTCATCGCACATCTTTTGGCAGGCTATCACTAAATCTGGATCACTAATTGGTAAGAATGGGCTTTTGTAGGGTACCTTATTTTGCACATTATGTATAGTTTGCGCCAGCAAATGAATTAATTCATTTGAATCTATGCCTAACCGGTTCACTTTATCGGGGTGATCTTGCAAAATTTGCTTGGCTTTCTGCAAGGTTCGAAGTGCCCCTGAATGATTTGTTCTGCGGTAATGATACATTCCGACAGCTAGCTGGATAAATCCGACCCAGACAGAATTGCGGTCTAATGGGAGATGTTCTTTCCAATATTCTTCAAGAATTTCGTGACATTCAAAATAATCCCGACTTCCTTGGAATTCTATTAAATATTGGACGAACTCTTTCGGAATTGGATTGTTCGGAGTGTTCATATGTTCATTTCACCTCATTGTCCTGAATATTCTAGATAAATATACATGAAAAATCACATTTAAGGAAAGAAAAAGGAATCAAATCCAAAAGCATAGTAACTAATGGGAATATCCTAATAGAAACGGACCGTCAACAAAGTCGACAGTCTGTTTCTTTACCATTCATGATTTGATTAACACCAAGCTACTCCAACAATTACGAGTAGAATAAATAAAACTACGATCAGCGCAAATCCGCTACCGTAACCTCCAACTGCGCCATCTCCCATTTGTGAATCCTCCCCTTTGAATCTTTTCTTTACATTGTCATACTATGTGATCCATACTGGGATGTATGGGCTTTTGCCCACTTTTCACAAAATCAATTTGTTCATTCTATTGGAAAGAACGCAGAGTTAAACTATACTTAGAATAGTTTAAATAAGTAGGAGTGCCTATAAAGAGATGAGTTATAAAATAAAAATAGATGCATTTGAAGGACCACTCGATCTATTGTTACATTTGATAAATCGATTAGAAATAGATATTTATGATATTCCTGTAGCCGAAATTACTGAACAGTATGTTGCCTATATCCACACCATGAAAGAACTGGAATTAGATATAGCCAGCGAGTTTTTAGTCATGGCGGCCACTCTTTTAGCCATTAAAAGCAAAATGCTTTTACCTAAGCATGAAGAAGAATGGGATGAGGAAGAGGATGAATTCCTAATGGGGGAAGATCCTCGTGATGAATTGGTTACACAGCTTCTGGAGTATAAAAAATATAAAGAAGCTGCTGATGAATTTAAAAACATGGAAGCTGAAAGAGCGTTATTGTTTACCAAACCACCGATTGATTTATCACCTTATACGGAAGATGTCAAAGTAGAGCGCCAGGATTTAGATATCAGTTTATATGATATGCTGAGCGCGTTTCAAAAATTAATGAGACGTAAAAAACTAAAAAAACCATTGCACACTCGTATTACACGTCAGGAAATCACGATAGATAAACGGATTCAGGAATTAAAGGATTATCTTAAAGGAAAAAAAGAAAAGGTCCTATTCACTTCCCTGTTTGAAACAGAAGAAAAGGCCCAATTGGTTGTTACTTTTCTTGCTGTTCTGGAACTGATGAAGCAAAATCAAGTCCAGGTGGAACAAACAAATAACTTCGAAGATATTTTCATAGAATGGAAGCAGGAGGATTTTACAGTTGGATATCGTTAATTGGAAATCAATATTGGAAGCACTACTTTTTGCGGCGGGTGATGAAGGGTTATCTCTTGAACAAATATCATCCGTGTTGGAAGTGTCAATTGAAGAAGCAAATGAAGCGCTCTCTGATCTTAAAGAATTATATGAAAACGAAGATCGGGGGATCTGTGTTGTTGAATTGGCCGGTGTGTTTCAATTGGCAACGAAAAAAGATCATGCCCCTTATCTGAAAAAGCTAGTTGAAACACCTTCCACGCATACTCTTTCGCAGGCTTCACTGGAAACGCTGGCCATTATTGCCTATAAACAGCCTATCACTAGAATTGAGATTGAGGCGATCCGCGGAGTTAAAACAGAACGTCCTTTGCAAACCCTGATGGCCAAGGTTCTAATACAGGAAGCAGGCCGTGCGGAAGGAGCGGGAAGACCTTATTTATATGGAACGACAAAAGAATTTTTGGATTACTTTGGTCTGAAATCTCTGGATGAGCTTCCACCATTACAGGATGACATGGAGGATGGATTTAACGACGAGGAAGCAGATTTATTTTTTCATAAATTTCAGGAAATGGAATAAAGGAGGATGAAGCTTGGAAATCTTGTCATGTATAGGATATGAGTTAGAGAAGGAAAAGCCCAATTCACCCGAGGATTTTTTCAATCGTTCAACCGTGACATACAGGCAAAATGGTCAATTAAAAGAGTTCCAGGTCATCTATATTCGCTATTTTGAAGAAATCTTGTTTAAGCAGGAAGAAGAAGATCTAACTTCGGTTAAGGAATTACTAACTGATTATCCAGTAAAAGATGTCTTTGCTCTCCTTTGTCTATTACAAAATTCTCATTTTCAAGAAAGAAAAAGGGTATATATAAACTCAGAGTCGCTCTTTTTGACCATGTTTAAGAACTTTCCCTACATCCAGATGAGAGAAATTTTGAATAAAGTGAAAAATAATCCAATAGTTTGAACCGGGATTGTCGTATAATAATGTAAATTATTCATCCCAGCGCGTTAATCAACAATAAATACTGGTGGGATATGGTAAACTAGTAGTAATTAGCGTACTCGGAAATAACGCAACGAGAAAATGTTATAGTTGGTTTTTTTAGAGAGCATATTTATGCTAGTGGTTCAGGAAAGTTAATGAACATGTAGGGTTATAGGCTAATTTATCAAAGGGTTAAATTTTTAAGGGAGGGTTCCGGTTGGGTAATACACTAGTAAAGAGCCAGTTGGAAGATGTAGCATCATTTTTAGAGCAAGCAGTACAATCTCTCGAGATTTATATGAATGCGACGACAATGGATCGTTTAATGGATGAAAAAAGTGGTGATGAGCTTTATTATAAGGGCTTGCTTTCAACTGTACGCAAGCTGTTGGTTTATTGTGAAGAAGGCTTGGAGGCATGCAAAATGGTCCTGAAAAACGAACCATTTAACAAAGCTGCAGCTGAGCGTGTTCTTTATCGTGTATATCACCAATGCGTAGAAGAATATTTTGCTCCAAAAAGTGACCTATGGTTTGAGGACAGCCGTTCAGCGTATACAGGGCGCAATTGTATAAAGTTTCGTGAAGACGCACCTGAAAGCTTGAAAATCCTTATTACTAAACTGGAATTTGATGTTCAAAAAATAAGAGAAGAACTTGAATACTATGAAACGGATTATCGGACAAAGATGGTTCAATCAAAGTAACAGGTTTAAGTCATGCGATTACCTTAGTGTAATCGCATTTTTATTTGGAGATTTCAGTAATTGGCTATAAGAAAAGCATCCCAATTCTTTTCAAAAAGGAGGAACTGAACCAACCTTTCTTTGAATAGAGTAGTACGACGGGGAGGTTGATGTGTGAATGAATCCTTTAAAAAAGTATTGGGAAGAAGTAGATAAATGGAAGGCATCCATTTCAGAATGGGCGATGGATCGGGAGGAATCAATCCGTCATATGATTTTAGAACGGGTTGACCATCTAAATGCCTATTTAAACAGTATTAAAAATAAAATCCCTTCTCATAACGAGCTGGTAAAGCTTCAGAATATGGTGGAGGAGCTGGATGACTCCGTTCATAAAGTATCGAATGGGGACTCCTATGTACCGCCTGGAAGACATGCTTTACCACCGCTGCCCTATCCATATGATGCTCTAGAGCCTTTCATAGACCAGGAGATTATGAAGCTTCATCATACCATTCATCATCAGACATATGTAGATGGTCTAAATAAAGCTGAAACTAAAATGAAAGAGGCTCGCGATAAGGATGATTATGATCTTTTAAAGCATTGGGAAAGAGAAGCTGCTTTCCATGGTTCAGGCCATTATTTGCACACTATTTTCTGGTACAATATGAAGCCTGATGGCGGAGGGGAGCCAACAGGCGAATTAATGAACTTTATAAAAAGGGATTTTGGCAGCTTTGCAAAGTTTAAGAAAGAATTTACCGAAGCCGCGAAAAAGGTAGAAGGGGTGGGCTGGGCCCTTTTAGTATGGTCCAATCGAGCTCACCGCCTGGAAATCTTACAATCTGAACGGCATATGATCCTTACACAATGGGATACCATCCCTTTATTAGTATTGGATGTTTGGGAGCATGCGTATTATTTGCAATATAAGACTGATCGCGGGGCTTATATAAATAACTGGTGGAATTTAGTGAACTGGGCTAATGTAAGCGAAAGGTTTGAACAGGCTCGCAAAATTGGCTGGAAGATTTATAAGAAATAAAAGCACATGAACAAGAAGTCCACTAAAAAATGACAATCATCCTAGATTAAAAGACTGGAAGAAGGCTATTTATCCTTGAAACCAAGAATAAATAGTCTCTTTTGTGTGATTGTAAAAGGAAGAAAACAAATAAATTCTAAAGGGATTGGTGGAAATGTATAGAAGTTAGAGGTAATAAAAGTAAATGAGTGATAATCCTCAGATATATACATCCTTATCATGCTTCTTATTCCTTATTTCTTGAAAAAAATACTAATTGACCCCGCGCCAAAGCCAAATCCAATAATGATTAAAGCTATATAACCATTAGATAGTTTTCCTTGAAGCAAGTTAAATAATAATCCTGAGATAATTACAACCATAAAAAGTAATAAAATATCTGTTTGTTTCATAAAAATCATTCCTTATATAGGTTGATATTTCACTCGTTTTTACATTCCAGTTTGTTGAAAATTCTATCTTGATTTTACTATACCATAAAATGGTAAAATGGTTTCTTTAAAGAAATCATAATCTACGAAAGCAGCCAAAAATAAAAACCGATAAATGCCTTACCAGACCGCAATAAACCTACACGTTTTCCTCTTCCTATACACAACCTGTTCCCTTTCATGCATATCCCTAAATTACCTGTCTCTCTAGAAAATTGATTCTGTTTAAGAATCTTCATGCATAGACTTGTACAAAAACATGGAGGGGACGAGTGTGGTGAAAGGGTACTCTTTCAAATATAAACGGAACATATATAAATCGAATCGAAGTCCTTCTGCAAAGAACGGTCCAGTTCGTTTAACAAGTTGGAAACTGATCAGTATATTCCTCATCATGATTCTGTGTTTGGCTAGTTTTCTCTCACTGGTTAGTCCAGCTTCAGCTCAATCAATCGAAAAAATTCAAACCGGCGCCAAAAGTGCGATTATGATTGAGCAAAGTACTGGCAGAATATTGTATGAGAAAGATGCCCATACAAAGCGGAGAATTGCGAGCATTACTAAAATTATGACAGCGATTCTGGCGATTGAATCGGGCAAGATGGATAAGACCGTAACGATAACCGATTCGATTTTAAAAGCGGAAGGGTCTGCTATCTATCTGCAGGTAGGAGAGAAAATTAAATTACGCGATTTGGTCTATGGGCTTATGCTTCGGTCAGGAAATGATGCGGCCATTGCAATCGCTGAGTATGTGGGAGGAAGTGTGGAAGGTTTTTCTGCTTTAATGAATCAAAAAGCAGAGTGGATTGGCATGGAAAATAGCCATTTCAGCAATCCACATGGGCTGGATGATTCAGATAACCATTATTCAACGGCCTATGATATGGCGATTTTAACCAAGTATGCGATGGGAAATAAAATGTATGAGAAAATTGCCGGAACCAAAATCCATCGAGCTCCAAATCCAAATGAAGTGTGGGATCGAGTTTGGAAAAACAAAAATAAACTGCTAACTGAAAAATATAAATACTGTACGGGTGGTAAAACAGGATTTACAAAAAAAGCTCGCCGTACATTAGTAACAACTGCATCAAAAGATGGACTGGATTTAATCACTGTTACCATTGATGATTCATCCGATTGGGCAGATCATATAGCCCTTTATGAAGCGGGCTTTTCTACTTATTCCATGACTGAAGTAGTTCCGAGTGGAACGATAAAGTCCATAAAAAGAGGGTTTTATAAAAATAAGGCTTATTTAAAATCAGCAATTGTCTATCCGCTTACGCAAGAAGAAGTGGAGAATATCGAAGTTAAGTATGAATTAAAAAAGCCCAAAAAGCAGTGGAAAAAAGGGAAGAAGCTCCCATCAAAAATAGGGACGGCTAACGTCATTCTTGATGGTCAAGAGATAATCTCTAAACCTATTTATCTACATAAGAAAGATCAAACTGTTTTTGGCATATGGAAAGATGTCTTCTATACTTTTTCAGGTGTGAAAGCAAATGGTTAATCATATTTGGGTTGGTATCAGTGTCATCGGTATTCTATACGCTATGATGACTGGAACAATGGCGGAAGTGAATGAGGCAATTTTTAAGAGTGCAAAAGAATCGGTGACCTTATGCTTTGGTTTAATGAGTGTGCTCGTTTTCTGGTTGGGGATCATGAAGATTGCAGAAGAGGCAGGCCTGTTAAATAGTTTGACTCGAATGGTGAAACCGATTGTATCCAGGCTATTCCCAGAGGTACCGCCAAGTCATCCAGCGATGGGGTATATTGTATCCAATATAATGGCGAACACATTGGGATTAGGAAATGCGGCAACACCACTTGGAATTAAGGCAATGGAACAATTAAAAGAATTAAATGGCGGGAAGGATAGTGCGAGCCGTTCCATGATTACGTTTCTGGCATTGAATACCTCTGGACTGACACTTATTCCAACGACTGTTATTGGAATCCGGATTCACTACAATTCAGCCAATCCTACAGAAATCGTAGGCCCTACATTCCTGGCAACCGTCATTGCGACGATTGCTGCGATTATTTTAGATCGCTACTTTTACTGGAAAAGGGTAAGAAAGGGGATCGACTAATGCACTGGATCTCAATTATATCTATATGGATGATTCCTACCGTTATTCTGATCATCCTTGGAATGGGTGTTATAAAGAAGGTGCCAACTTATGAGACCTTTGTAGAAGGCGGGAAGGAAGGCATCAAGATCACATTTTCGATTATTCCCTACCTGATTGGCATGATGGTGGCTATTTCTATCTTTCGCGCTTCGGGAGCAATGGATTTATTAATAGGCTGGATAAGGCCCGTATTAAATTTTTTAGGAGTACCTTCAGAGATAGTGCCACTAGCACTTATAAGACCCATCTCAGGAAATGCTTCTCTGGGAATGGTTAGTGATCTGATTGCTACTTACGGGCCCGATTCTTTTATAGGTAAAGTTGCTTCTACGGTACAGGGGAGCACTGATACCACCTTGTATGTCTTAACCGTCTACTTTGGGGCGGTAGGAATCAAAAAAATGGGAGATGCTTTAAAGGTGGGACTTTGGGCTGACCTCATTGGAATTGGTGCTGCGATTTTGTTGGCTGGAATTATGTTTCAATAGACACGGATTTGTCACAAAATGGACAAGTAGGGTGAAAAAATAGTAAAATTTAGAAAGAATCGGTATTAAAAGCCGATTTTTTTGTGTTTCTTTGCAAGTAATGAAATAATATGCGTGAAAGTACATATCACTTTCATCAAAAACAAAGTATAATGAACAACTAGGTAGAATGCCTATTATTTGAGTTAAGCTTACAGAAAAAGTAAAATTAGACAGGTGATTAATATGGAAAGATTACAAAAAGTTATTGCACAGGCTGGAATCGCCTCCCGAAGAAAAGCGGAACAATTAATCTTAGATGGCAAAGTGACCGTTAATGGTAAGGTTGTAAAAGAGCTTGGCGTTAAGGTTGGTCCAAATGAACAGATAGAAGTAAGCGGTGTACCTGTGGAAAAGGAAGAACCGGTATATTTCTTGCTGTATAAGCCAAGAGGTGTCATTTCAGCTGCCAATGATGATAAAGGCAGAAAAACGGTCATTGACTTATTCCCGTTAATTGAACAGCGTATTTACCCTGTAGGTAGACTGGATTATGATACATCAGGGTTAATCTTGCTTACTAATGATGGAGAATTTGCGAATGCTCTTATGCATCCAAAGCATGAAATTGAAAAAACGTATGTGGCAAAGATTCAAGGGATTCCTTCCCGAGAATTACTGAAGAGATTGGAACGCGGTGTCGAATTGGAAGACGGAAAAACGGCTCCTGCCAAGGCGAAATTGATTTCAATGGACCGAAGAAAACAGTCATCAATTGTCGAATTGACTATTCATGAGGGAAGAAATCGACAAGTTCGTCGTATGTTTGAAGCGATTGGGATGCCAGTTATAAAATTAAAGCGCGAAAGATATGGGTTTTTAACACTTCATGGTGTAAATACTGGGGATTACAGAGAGTTAACACCTCATGAAGTAAAGCAGCTTCGTCATATGGCACTTCATAAAGATTAAATAAATATAATCACAGCGCTGTTCTAAACGACTGCTTGTTTGGCAGCGCTATGATTCATATATGTAGAATTGGGGTTGGGAGGGATTTTTTATGACCAAACAAAGACGTAAG
Organism: Pradoshia sp.; assembly: GCA_045605505.1. Classification (GTDB taxonomy): domain Bacteria; phylum Bacillota; class Bacilli; order Bacillales; family Pradoshiaceae; genus Pradoshia. Next base: position 2,765 of record JAZUQD010000203.1, on the reverse strand, counting down.
TGGATGAGAATATTGGTTTTAGCCCTTTTAGCTGGCGCCGTCGTTTATGTGTTATTTTCGAGTTTGACATTGGGCAAGGAAAAAACGCTGAAAATAAATGAAACCGCTCCAAATTTTGCTTTAACTGATCTTGATGGGGTAAAGCATGTTTTGGATGATTATAAGGGGCAAGGAATATTTCTTAATTTCTGGGGTACATGGTGCAAGCCGTGTGAATATGAAATGCCATATATGCAAAGTCAATATGAAGTATTTAAAGATAAAGGGGTTCAGGTATTGGCAGTGAACGTCAATGAATCTGATTTTGTTGTTAAGAATTTTGTTGAACGGCATGATCTTACATTCCCGGTTGTCATCGATAAAGATAATCAGGTGCAGCATCAATACTTAATTGGCAGCTTGCCTGCTACATTTTTGATTGATAAGAATGGTAAGGTAGTAGATTCAACTACTGGAAGTTTAACAGAAGAGAAGATACAAAAGATGATGGAGAAAATCCAGCCATAACAAGGGGTAAATAGGAATGAAAGAAATAACTTGTGAATGTGGTCATGTTAATCCATATGGAACGATATTTTGTGAAGCATGCGGGAAGGTTCTCAATCAAAAAGAAGAAGAAAAAAAATTATTGGATATGAAATATGAAGGCAGTGCCAGAAGATCTCAGACCTATAATAAATCGATTGTCGACAAAGTTTGGAATTTCTTCTCCTCCGTAAAGGTAGGCGTTACCTTAATTATCCTTCCACTGATAGCGGCTTCCATCGGTACGATATTTCCACAAGAGATGTATATACCAAATGGGGAATCAGCTGATACATTTTATGAAAATCAATACGGCTGGTTTGGTAAATTGTATTATGCGTTAGGATTACATAATTTATATAGTTCATGGTGGTTCTTATTGTTAGTGTCCCTTTTGGGAGTATCACTCGTGATTGCCAGTCTTGATCGTTTTATTCCGTTATACAGAGCGTTGAAGAATCAGAGAGTCATCAGAAATGAAGGCTTTTTGCGAAGACAGCGCATTTTCGGTGAAGCTACGATTGAAGAGGACAAGGAAACCTATGAATTAATCAAAACGAGATTAAAAGCGAAGCGATACACTATAAGGGAAGACAATGGGAGTATTTTAGCCGAGAAGAATCGTTTTTCCCGTTGGGGTCCTTATGTTAATCATATAGGTCTTATTATTTTCTTAATTGGCGGAATGTTGCGTTTTATTCCCGGGATGTATGTAAACGATTATTTGCGGATTCCTGAAGGGGAAAAAAAGGCTGTACCAGGTACGAATGGCGAATATTTTGTTGAAAATCATGATTTTACCGTAGAAGTTTATGATAAAGATAAGGAAAAAGAAGAGTTTGAAGCAACGCTTGACCGGGTTGGCACGGTCGTGAAAAATTATCAAACGGATGCTACTCTTTATCAGGCAGAAGGGGAGACATTGCCGGGTGAAGAAGCAAAGCTTAAAAAAATCAAGGATTATCCGATACGTGTAAATGAACCGTTAAAGTTTGACTCCTTTGCTTTGTATCAAACTTCCTATGAAGAAAGCATGACTAAGATGTCATTCAACTTAATTAATAAAGCAACTGAAAAGGAGTATGGCAACTTAACTGTTGATTTGAATAATCCAAAGGAACGCTATGATCTTGGACAGGGATATTCTGTACAATTGGAAAGTTATTTTCCTGATTTTGAATTTAATGAAAATGATCAGCCGACAACAAAAAGCAGATTTCCTAACAACCCAGCCTTTATTTTTAAGATTATTTCACCGGAGCATCCTGATGGCGAAGTTAGTTTTGTTGCGATTAAACAAACTCTTGAACCGTTGGGTGAAACCGAATATAAGCTAAAATTTGCGAATGTAGAAACAGGGTTTGCGACTGTTTTGACTGTGCGTAAGGATCTAACCTTATGGGTGTTGGGTCTCGGAGGACTCATCTTTATGATTGGAGTTATTCAGGGAGCTTATTGGAATCACAGAAGAATTTGGATACAGAAAAAAGGGGAAAGAATTCTTGTGGCAGCTCATACGAACAAAAACTGGTTTGGCATCAAGCGGGAGATTAATGAAATAGTTGAGGGGACTTCTATTCCGTTACCGTATGATCAAATCGAGGGAGAAGAGATGCAAGAAAGAGGGGGAGTAAAGAGTGGCAACATTGAGCAGTAATTTATTATACATTGCTTTCATATTGTACTTGATTGCAACATTTGTATTTGCGGGAACGATAAAAGGGAAGAATGATAAGCGCAGTTATGAAAATTGGGCTAAAGCAGGAATCATCATTACGATTATTGGTTTTGCTTCACAGCTGGGTTATTTTGTTACGCGATGGATTGCTGGAGGACATGCTCCGGTCAGTAATTTATTTGAGTTTACGACATTCTTTGGAATGATGCTGGTAGGAGCATTTATTATCATTTATTTCATCTATAAAACAGCTATTCTGGGAGTGTTCGCTCTTCCAATCGCCCTATTAATTATAGCGTATGCCAGCATGTTCCCGCGGGATATCTCACCTTTGATTCCGGCATTAAAGAGTGACTGGCTGCATATTCATGTTACAACTGCAGCTGCAGGAGAAGCTATTTTGGCCATCAGCTTTGCTGCCGGGCTGATTTATCTGATACGGTCTGTTAATCAATCTAAAGCGACAAAAAGTACGTTTTGGCTAGAAGCTGTTTTATTTGGATTAATTTGTACGGTAGGATTTGTGGCTTCTACAACTATTTTTTCGGTAGCTGATTATGAA
>JAZUQD010000202.1:0-5522 GCA_045605505.1 Pradoshia sp. | reverse complement strand
ACGATATGAGGATAAAAATCGTGCTCGCACGAATTTTTATCCTCATACCTTCTCTGAGGGAGCGCCCCGTTAATAAACAATTCTTTTAGACTTGTTCATAAAAAGGAGCTGCAAAGTAGCGAAAAGCCCCAAAGGGGCTGTTTTGCGAATGGGCGCGGTTGAACGTCATTTACAACCAAACTAAATACTTACAATACTATTTTTAATAGCAAACACCGCCGCTTGTGTTCTATCAGACACTTCTAGTTTTTTAAATATACTAGACATATGATTCTTTACAGTCCTCTCACTAATATGCAAGGATGTCGCAATCTCCTTATTAAACATACCATTTGCAACTTGAATTAAAACCTCTAATTCTCTCTTTGTAAGGGAATTAATCTTATACTTGTCCGATTTTTTATCCATATCCACATTCATTAATACATGTTTAATTCCATCTTGAATAAACACCTTATTAGATAAAACTGCAGAAATACCCTTTAAAAGTTCTTCTGTTTTTAAATTAGTATTAAAAAACCCATTTATACCTTCTAAAGAAATAAAATCATGATAGAAATTATAATCAACCATGTGAATAATAGCAATAATCATAATTTTAGGACAATTCAATCTTATTCTCGTCAGATTTTTAATAATAACATTATCAATTGAATTCACATCAAAGAACAATAAAGAAGGTCTGACTTTTTCAATATAACTAATCAAATCAACATTTCCACTATACTCCCCACAAATACTGAAAACAGAATTCTTACATAAAATACTTTTCAAACCTTCTCTAATTATATCATGATTATTTGCCAAAAAAACTCTGATTGCCATAATCCCTCTCCTCAATTGAAACACAACGAGTTCTCACCCAACACATACTCCTATAATGTTTCACGTGAAACATTATAAAGGTTCTTTAGAAGGAAGCCCTGCCTTTCTAGGATATTTAGAAGGGGTTTTTCTAACTTTTCTTATTACAAACAAATTTCTATAAATATCAGAATCCGGTAAATAAAATTCAACTTGTTTATCAATTTTACCACCAAGTATTTTAATAGCGGATTCCGCTGTCTGAACTTCTTCACATACTTTTTCCGATTTGTAGGATATAAAATATCCTCCCTCTTTTACAAAAGGTAAACAATATTCTGAAAGTGTGGAAAGATTAGCCACAGCCCTGGACACACACAAATCAAATTGTTCTCTTAAAGTATTAGGCTTTGCATAATCTTCAGCCCTTCCGTGTATGGTCTCCACTCCTGTCAACTGAAGTTCTTCTATTACAGCATTAAGAAATTGGATTCTTTTATTCAAAGAGTCAAGTAAAGTCACTTGTAAAGAAGGATAGGCAATTTTCAGAGCAAGTCCCGGAAAACCGGCACCTGTTCCTATATCGATCACCTTTGCTTTGGATGTTACATCATATGCTTTTATTAAGGAAAGGCTGTCTACAAAATGTTTCTTCATCACATCATCATAGTCAGTTATTGCGGTCAAATTCATGACTTCATTCCATTCTACCAACATCTCGTAATACCTAATAAATTGTTGAATCTGTCTATCCTCAAGAATAACACCAAATTCACTTAAATCACGTACAAATTGATCTGTATTATATTGTGCCATCACAAATCCTCTTACTTTCTGTTGTAATGTTCCAAATATACAAGTAACACCGAAATATCAGCAGGAGACACACCGGATATTCTGGATGCTTGTCCAACTGAAACAGGTTTAAATATTTTTAGCTTTTGTCTTGCTTCTAGTCTAAGAGAAGGAACCTGATCATAATCAATATCTTCAGGTATACGTTTTTTCTCCATCTTTTTATATTGCTCGACCTGCCTCATCTGTCTTACAATGTATCCTTCGTATTTGATTTCAATCTCTACTTGCTCTATTACATCGAGTGGTAGTTCTACTCTTTCAGGATCTATTTCAGCCAATATTTTATAATTAAGCTCCGGACGACAGATTAATTCGGCCAGGCTCGCTGCAGTTTTTAATGTAGTACTTCCGTTTCGTTCAAGAAATGCTTGAATATCCTTGTTTGCACCTATTACTTTTACTTTTAATCTGGCTATTTCCTGTTGAATCAATTCTTCTTTCCTGATAAGAGCCTGATACTGTTCTTCTGTAATCAATCCAATCTCATATCCCTTTTTACGCAAACGAAGGTCAGCATTATCTTGTCTCAAGAGAAGTCTGTATTCAGCTCTGGAAGTCATCATTCGATATGGTTCTCTATTATCCTTTGTTACCAGATCATCAATTAGTACCCCAATATAACTTTCGGAACGATCCATTACCAAAGGCTCTTTTCCTAATATCTCCATACAAGCATTGATACCTGCCACTAACCCCTGACAGGCGGCTTCTTCATATCCGCTGCTTCCATTAAACTGTCCGCCGCTGAAAAGACCTTTTATATTTTTAAATTCCAGCGAAGGATAAAGTTGTCTCGCATTGATACAATCATATTCTATTGCATAAGCATTTCTGACAATTTTACAATTCTCCAGTCCGGGCACAGTGCGATACATAGCCAGCTGTACATCTTCCGGCAAAGAAGATGACATTCCTGCCACATACATTTCATTGGTATGTATGCCTTCAGGTTCTATAAAAACCTGGTGTCTTTCTTTGTCTGCAAATTTTACAACTTTGTCTTCTATAGACGGACAATATCTGGGTCCCGTACCCTCTATCACACCTGCATAAATGGGTGATCTATCTAAATTATTACGTATAATTTCATGTGTTTTTTCGTTAGTATAAGTTAACCAACAGGACACTTGTTCTTTTTGAACAGACTCAGGATCTGTGGAAAAGGAAAAGGGTACTATGGTCTCATCGCCCAACTGCTCTTCCATTTTGGAGAAATCTATGCTTCTCTTATCCATTCTGGCCGGTGTACCTGTTTTAAATCTTACCATCTCTATTCCCATTGCTTTTAAGGAATCAGTCAAATGGTTGGCAGCCTGCAGGCCATTAGGTCCGGTATAAGTGATGGCTTCTCCACACAGACATCTGGCCCTAAGATAAGTGCCGGTACATAAAACAACCGCTTTACACTCATAAATAGCACCTGTAAATGTCTTCACACCTTGAATAACTTTTTTACCATCAGGTTTTTGTGTCCACAAAATATCACACACTTCTGCTTGTTTAATTGTTAAATGTTCCTGATTTTCCAGTACCTTTCTCATTTCACGAGTATAATCAGCCTTATCAGCCTGAGCGCGGAGAGAATGAACTGCCGGTCCCTTGGATACATTGAGCATCTTAGATTGAATAAAGGTTTTATCTATATTTTTACCCATTTCACCACCAAGGGCATCCAATTCCCTAACCAAATGACCTTTGGAAGATCCACCTATATTGGGATTACAGGGCATCAAAGCAATACTATCTACGCTGACTGTAAAAATCACCGTCTCCATTCCTAATCTGGCACATGCCAAAGCAGCCTCACATCCTGCGTGACCGGCTCCCACTACACATACATCCACTTGTTCTCTGATTTCTGAAATCATATCTATTATCTCCTATTTACCCATGCAAAACTTAGAGAATATTTCATTTACAAGATTCTCTCCCACTTCTTCTCCTATGATTTTTCCCAATGATGCATAGGCACTCATTAAATCAATAGAGTAAAAATCTTCCGGCATCTCATCTTCCAAACTTCTGATCACCTGATGTAAACTCTCATAAGCATCCTGCAATGCTTCCTTATGACGCAGGTTGGTAATCACCACTTCATCATTTATTTTAATATCACCCTGGAAAAACAGCTCTTTGATGGTATTTTCCAAAATATCTATGCCGGTATTGTCTTTTGTGGATGTCCTTATTACACGGACATTTTCATTTGTAACAAAAGTCAACAGATTCTCTTCTTCCACCATACAATCTAAATCTGATTTATTCAATAATATTATTGTATTTTTTTCCTGAATAATTGAAAAAATTTCTGCATCGCTTTCATCCAAAGGTACAGAAGCATCTACTACATAAATGATCAGATCAGCATCTGCAGCATATTTTTTTGCCTTTTCTACTCCGATTTTTTCTACAACATCTTCTGTAGAGCGAATTCCTGCAGTATCAATAATATGAAGACCAATACCATGAAGTCTGATAGATTCCTGTAATACATCTCTGGTAGTTCCGGCAATTTCAGTAACAATGGCACGGTCCTCTCCTACCAAAAGATTTAATAAGGAAGACTTACCGGCATTGGGTTTACCTACAATTACAGTTTGAATACCTTCTTTTATCAGTTTACCATTGTCAGCGCTGGCAATCAACTTACTGATTTTATCAATAAAAGAATCTACATTCTTTTTTAACTTCTCCGGATACCCTTCCAGACTAATATGTTCCGGATCATCCAGTGCAGATTCTATAAACGCTATTTCGTATAATATTGCCGCACGAAGGCCCTGTACTACTTCGGATAAAGAACCTTTTAACTGACTTACGGAAGAAGCAAGTGCTAATTCATTCTGAGAGTGAATTACATCAATGACTGCTTCTGCTTTAGCCAGATCAATCCTGCCATTCAGAAATGCTCTTTTCGTAAATTCTCCCGGCTCAGCCATTCTGGCGCCATTTCGCAGCACAAGTTCCAGAATTTTCTGCATCATAAGCACACCACCATGACAATTAATTTCAACAGTGTCTTCTGATGTATAACTTCTGGGTGCTTTCATTACTGACACCATGACTTCATCTAAAATATGATTTAATCTATTATCTACAATAAAACCATAATGTATGGTATGACTTTCTACTTTTAATAATATACTTTTTCCACTTTTTGTACGGAATATTTTATCAGCTATAGTAATTGCCTCATCACCGCTGATTCTGATAATACCGATTCCTGATTCTGAAAGTGCAGTGGCAATTGCCGCAATCGTATCTGTTCTCATAATATTCTCCAAGACAGTAACACTGATTATTATTAACATTTATTAATTTCATAACATGAACAAAAAAGGAAATGAACACAGGCAAATTAACCCATATCCATTCCCTTTATCACAAACTCATTATCTCTTTAATGTCACAACAACTCTTCTGAATGGCTCTTCACCTTCGCTGTGAGTAGTTACATATTTATCATTCTGAAGTGCAGAATGAATAATACGTCTTTCATAAGGATTCATAGGTTCCAGGGAAACAGGTCTCTTAGTCCTCTTAACCTTATACGCAATATTCTTAGCCAGATTCTCAAGGGTCTCTCTTCTTCTCTGTCTGTAATCTTCCGTATCAACTTTTACTCTGATGTAGTCTTCCGCTTCCTTATTGACTACTAATGATACCAGATACTGTAAGGAATCCAGGGTCTGTCCTCTCTTACCTATAAGAACACCCATTTCATCTCCACTCAGATCGATATCCATGGTTCTGTTTTCTTCGTCATATTTTACAGTAACTACAACGGTAAGATCCATTGCTTCAAATACTTCTTTTAAGAATTTCTTGGCATTATCTTCAATGGAAGCTTTTACACAAGC
>JAZUQD010000201.1:0-8514 GCA_045605505.1 Pradoshia sp. | reverse complement strand
GTGATCTTTGCCTGGACAGGGGGGTACGTCAGATGAATTCATCTATTCTTAGCTTGCTCGTTTTCTCCCCATTAGTAGGGATAGCCGGGTTGTTGTTTGTTTCGAGAGGAAATGAAAAAGCATTGAAACGATTGGGAGTGTTAGGAACCATCCCACCACTAATCTTTTCTTTCTATTTATATAGTCAATATTTATCAGGTGTAAAATTCACCACCTTTGCCGTTTTTCATAAGTGGTTTCAGTTAGGAGATGGGGGAGCCAGACAAAGTCAATTATATGCAGTGCCTTTTGAGTTAGGGCTCAATGGGATTTCGCTTGTCATGGTCTTATTGACAGTTATTTTATGTACGCTCGCAGCTATTGCCTCTGTTCTTCAAATTAAAAAGGAATGGAAGGGCTATTTTATCCTGTTCCTCCTATTGGAGATTGGCATGCTCGGCGTCTTTCTGGCCCAGAACCTCATTTTATTTTTCCTCTTCTTCGAGGTTACATTGGTGGCTATGTTCTTTTTGGTGGGAAAATGGGGGTACTTTGACAAAGAGAAGGCCGCTTTTAGTTTCTTGATCTATAACGGATTAGGTTCATGTATTCTCCTGTTTGTAATCATGGTGCTTTTTGCAAGAACGGGGACAGCCAATATTGATATATTGGGACAAATCCTATCAGTGGGCGGCCAAACGCTGCTTGCCCCGATTAGCTCAGAATTAAAATATGTGCTCTTTGCTGGAATCATCCTTGCTTTTGGAATCAAGCTTCCCATTTTTCCATTCCACTCCTGGATGCTTAAAGTCCATGTGCAAGCTCCGCCGGCGATTGTCATGTTGCATGCCGGTGTATTGTTGAAAATTGGTGCCTATGGGTTAATCAGATTTGGGATGGGATTGTTTCCGGCAGAATTTAAGGAGGTTTCCTTTCTCATTGCCTTGCTTGGCGTAATCAATCTCCTGTACGGAGCGTGGCTTGCTTTACGCCAGACTGACTTTAAGCTCGTGCTTGCGTATTCCTCTGTTTCTCATATGGGGATTGTTCTGATCGGGTTGGGTGCCTTAAATAAAGCGGGGATCCAGGGAGCTTTATTTCAAGCGGTATCTCATGGATTGATTGCGGCCTTGCTCTTTTTACTGGTCGGCTACCTTTATGAAAGAACCGGAACAACGGAACTGCATAAGCTTGGCGGATTGGCTAAATCGATTCCGGTTTTTTCAGGTATTTTACTAGCAGGCGGGATGGCATCACTCGGATTGCCGGGAATGTCCGGGTTTATCAGTGAGTTTATGGCATTCATGGGATTATTTCAAAATGCCCCCATCCTGGCTGCCGTCGGTACGTTGGGTCTTGTGTTGACCGCTGTATATGTGCTGCGCGCTGTTCTTACGATCACGTTTGGTGTTCAAAAGAATCCATTGCCTCTGGCAGATTTAAAATTAAGAGAAGCCGTTCCGGCCTATGTATTACTTGGCTTGATTATTTTGATCGGTATCTGTCCAGCTATTTTAGAAGGACCGCTACAGGCTGGAATGGCTGAAATGATAACTGGGATAGGGAGGTGATCGCCGTATGGACATGGAAACGTTACTGTCGATGAACTGGAATTTAATGATACCGGAATTTATCATTCTGGGTGCGGCGGTCATAATCTCCGTATTGGATTTATGCATGCCTAAACAATTTGCACGGAAGATACTTGGATGGTTTGCGTTTGGCAGTATTCTGTTGGCGATCATCTCGTTAATTGGCTTGATTCCGATGGATGCGGACTCCATTTTGTATGATACGTTTCGACTGGACTCCTTTGCCAAAGCGTTTAAGCTCATTCTCTTGATTGGATCGGCGTTCGTCATGGTACTGGCTGTTGAGCATAAGCCGAGAGCCGGAATGCAGCCATATCAGTCTGAATTTTATTATTTGTTCTTAACCGCTTTATTGGGTGCGATGTTCATGACATCAAGCGGAGATTTAATTACATTGTTTGTGGGGCTGGAACTCCTGTCCCTCTCGTCCTATATCCTGGCTGGAATGCAGAAAAATAACCAGAAATCTGCTGAAGCTTCTATGAAATATGTAGTCAATGGCGGGATTTCGACGGCCATTATCCTGTTTGCTCTGAGTTATTTGTATGGTGTAAGCGGTACGACTAATATTTTTGAAATCGGGAATTTATTTGCTACTCAGGAAAATCCGCAGCTTCAATATATTGCTGGCCTATCCTTCTTTATATTCGTGATTGGCATATCCTTTAAGCTGGCAACCGTACCATTTCATATGTGGGCTCCGGATGTATACGAGGGATCGCCGACGCCAGTTACTGCCTTTTTAAGTACCGTTTCTAAAGCAGCCGGCTTTGCGCTCTTCATACGTATTGTGGTTACAGTCTATTTGACAGCGACCATGGATGACATTGGATTCTTATCCATATTTACAGCCAACCAAAACTATCTGGCTGTCCTGGCCGCCATTACGATGATTGCCGGTAACCTAATTGCCTTAAGGCAAAAGAATCTAAAACGGATGCTTGCCTATTCGAGTATTGCCCATGCAGGATACTTGCTTGCAGCAGTGGCGGCCTTTGGAGAATACACGATTGAATCGATCTGGTTCTATTTTGCCGCCTATAGTTTAATGATGACCGGTGCATTTGCTGTCATCCAATTGATTGCGGAAGGCAGGAAAACTGGAGATGAGGATCAATACATGCTTGCCGGTCTGTATAAGCGGTCACCTTTTTTGGCAGTCTCGATGAGTATCTTCATTCTTTCATTGGCAGGAATTCCGGGGACAGCGGGATTTATTGCAAAGCTGAATATATTTATGAACCTTTTTGCAAAAGAACATGGCCATTATGTGTTGGCGGGAATTATGTTAGTGACAACAGTGATTTCTTATATTTACTATTTCAGCCTCATCGCTCATTTATTTATGAGGCCGGGAGAAGAAACGAAAGTCAGAAGGAAACCAACTGTCATTCATTATGTGATCGGTCTCTGTGCAGGGGGATTGATCCTATTTGGTCTATTCCCTCACTACTTGCTCGATTTCTTCCACCAGAACTTTACGGATATATACCAAATGCTGAAATAGATTTTACATAACCAGGAGGTAAGCAGACCTCTTGGTTTTTTTATAGAAAGAATGAGCTTAACCATTTTTAGTAGAATAGAAGAGGTATTAAAACACAGGATTTTATAACCAATAAGTTCCTTTAATTTGCGAACTATTGAACATAGATATTTCCATTTATTTTTTGTAAAATAATAGGTGGTGTACTAGATATGAATGATGTTGAATAATGGGAAGAGAATATGGGTTAATCTGCACGTTGCTGACTTTTTTGTTAGAAATAGTCGATTATTTGTCTTAAAAGAGGAACCTTCCTTTTAAATATGTTACACTGTAAAAGTATATCTTTTTGTATGAAAGGAAAAGGTCATGAATTCATTCGGAATGCAAGCTTTACTCAGCATAGTGAGCCATTTATTTTTTATAGCAGTTACATGGTGGGCCTTACAAGCCTTACACTTTGATAAGTTGCTGAGAGCGGGAAGAGTTATTCAGGCAAGAGTACTGTATATTTTGCTGACCATTGCGATTGGCTCAGCTGTCAGTGGATTTTTCCTTGATTACTGGAGTTATGCTCAGCAATTAACGAATCTCTTTAATTAGTCACAGTTGTCAGAAAGTGACGAACAGATTTCGGTATGCGTAACAATCCCCAAGGTAAGACTAAAAGCAATAGGGGAGAGTGGCATACATGAAAAAAGCGATTCTTTTAATAATTGTTGGTTTGATGGTTTTATATGTAGGGAATAGGACGACAGAAGCTTTGGCTAAACCTGATTTGCTAATAATGGCAGAGGGCATAGAACATGTGGATCCAGCAGCAGAAATAACGGATTGGATGATTTTAGCCCGTGCAAATACGGATAAGCAATTCCCTGTCGTGACAGCTGACATACAGAATAAACATACCAATTTTGTTTGGAAAGAAGACAAAAGCAGCAATGGAAAAACATTGGTTGGTACATATCTGGATGAAAAGTTGAATATTACGTCTACCATTAAAATCATGTCCAGTGATTCACAAAAAACAGTTCTGATTTTTAGCATAGAAGGAACTGAGTGGACACCGGGACAGGTGGATTTTATTCAGAACTGGCTCAAAACTGGGACAAAGGGCGTATTTAAGGACAAACCCCTATATTTCTCTTGTATCAAAGGGATAACCGGTGCTAATATGAATAAGGTCTTACTAAAAAACTGGATGAATGAATTTGAAGCAAAGTCAATGGAACGTGCAATAGAGAGTAATTTTATTTCTGTTGCTACAAAGAGCAAACAATTTACAAATAATCTGACCAATGGAGTAAACCTCCAACTGGCCTTTCGTGAACAAAAAGCGGATCGAATGGACAGTGGGATACAGTTTACGATTGGCACACCGATAATAGCATTTGAATACTAATATAGAGATATTGAACGCGGAGGGGAATAACTTTGGAAAAAATCATTGTCCGCGGCGGAAACAGGTTAGAAGGTACAGTTCGAGTAGAGGGTGCTAAAAACGCCGTTTTACCTGTATTAGCTGCAACATTATTAGCAAGTGAAGGAAAAAGCGTTCTTAAAGACGTTCCGGAACTATCCGATGTATATACAATAAATGAAGTAATTCGTAATTTAAATACAGAAGTTAAATTTAGCAATAATACTGTCACAGTGGATGCTTCAGGTCCATTAGCAGAAGAGGCGCCGTTTGAATACGTTCGTAAAATGCGTGCATCTGTTCTTGTTATGGGCTCATTATTGGCTAGAAACGGAAAAGCTCGCGTAGCTTTACCTGGCGGCTGTGCAATTGGTTCACGTCCGATCGATCAGCATTTAAAAGGATTTGAAGCAATGGGCGCTAAAGTAAAAGTCGGTAATGGCTTTATTGAAGCAGAGGTTGAAGGTCGTCTGAAAGGTGCAAAGATTTACTTGGACTTCCCAAGTGTGGGCGCTACTGAAAACATCATGATGGCTGCAGCATTAGCTGATGGTGTTACGATTTTGGATAACTGTGCAAAAGAACCTGAAATTGTTGACTTGGCTAACTATTTGAATAAAATGGGCGCTAAAGTTAAAGGTGCAGGAACAACTACGATCCGTATTGAGGGTGTAGAAAAACTTTATGGTACAGAACACCACATCATTCCAGACCGTATTGAAGCAGGTACTTTCATGGTTGCTGCTGCTATTACAGGCGGTAACGTGTTGGTACAAGGTGCTTTAATGGAACACTTATCTTCTCTTGTTGCCAAAATGGAAGAAATGGGTATTACAATCAAAGAAGAAAAAGACGGATTGCGTGTAATCGGATCAGAATCCATGAAAGCAGTGGATATTAAAACGATGCCGCATCCAGGATTCCCAACTGACATGCAATCTCAAATGATGGCATTATTGTTGCGTGCGAATGGAACGAGTATGATTACTGAAACTGTCTTTGAAAATCGCTTTATGCATGTGGAAGAGTTCCGCCGTATGAATGCTGATATCAAAATTGACGGCCGTTCTGTTATCATTTCTGGAGGAGCAAATCTTCAGGGAGCTGAAGTAGCAGCTACAGATTTACGTGCAGCAGCAGCCTTAATCTTATCCGGCCTTGTAGCTGACGGTGTTACTCGTGTAACAGAGCTTAAGCACTTGGATCGTGGATATGTGAATTTCCATGGTAAACTTGCTTCGCTTGGTGCAGATATTGAGCGTATTAATGAATCTGAACAGGCAGAAACAAAAGTTATTGCTGAAAACGCCTAAATGGTGATTGGAAAGCCAGACAGAAATGTCTGGCTTTTTTGTATTTCGTACTAGGGAGATGTACATGTTAAGAAGTTGCTTTGGAACCAAGCTGTCGTTTTTATATTTATCCACAGCTATATAAACAAATTAACAACAAGTTATGCACAGTAAGTATATACTTATACACAGGTATATCCACAGTTTTAAACTAAAAATAGGGTTTTAGAATTTTAAACCTATATTTATCAGGTTTTTAAGAGGAATTCATAAAATTTATCAGTCAATTATGAGTTATGCACAGACTTATCCACATTGGGTGTGTTTCTGGGGAAAACTCTCTAAATAGTTTGAAAGTTTGGTAGAATGATATTAATTAGATGAAGGGAGAGTACAAGATTGAAAGAGATAAGTGTATCTACTATAATCAAAGTTATTTTAATTGTTTGTTTGGCGATTTTAATTTTTAAGGTGGCTAAAGTTTTATTGGATCTTTTGTTATTTGGACTTATTCTTTATATTTTATTTAGTCTTTACAGAAACTATGAAAAGAAAAAGAAGAATCGTTTCTAGTCGAAAAGTTCACTCCTCTCTATATAAGTTATACACATATTCATAGTATTCAGTTCATACATATGAAGAGTGTTGGACAGTTTGACTGATTAGAGGGGAGACTAGTATATGAAGCATTGGAAGCCAATTATTTTTACCATTAGTCTGATAGCAGCCGTAACTATTATGATTCCCACCATCTTGGTCGCGCCTTTTAAGGAAGAAGAAGTGGAGGCTGAACAGCAGGTGTTAAAGGAACCAAAAAAGCAGGTGGAGAAAAAAGCAGAACTCCAAACAACAATTCAAGTTTACAGACATAGTCAAAAAAAGGTGGAAACAATTGACCTGGAGGATTATGTAGCTGGTGTAGTGGCGGCTGAAATGCCTGCTAACTTTGAATTAGAAGCACTAAAGGCTCAAGCGCTCACCGCCAGGACCTTCATTGTAAAGGCACTGACCGCTAAAACAAAGAAAGATATACCGGAGGGCGCCGATATAACGGATACCGTGAATGATCAGGTATATATGAATACCAAGGAGTTAAAGGTCTCCTGGGGTAATAAGTATCAAACGAATATGACAAGGATTAAGGAAGCTGTTTCAGCAACGAAAGGCCAGCTTTTAACCTATAATAAAGAATTAATAACTCCATCCTTTTTCTCGACGAGTAATGGGTATACAGAGAACTCAGAAGATTATTGGCCGAATGCCCTTCCCTATCTGCGCAGTGTGAAAAGTCCCTGGGATGAAAAATCTCCAAAATACTTAAGTGAAACAACCATCTCCTTATCAGAATTTGAACATCTCCTAAATGTTAAAATTGACAGCAATGAGGATGTAGGTAAAATCATTCAACGAACAGACGGAAATCGAATTGGAGAAATTGAAATAGGCGGTAAGCGCATGACAGGGAAGAAAGTAAGAGAATTACTCGGACTGAAATCAAGCGATTTCTCTTGGTACAAAAAAGGTGACCAGGTCATTATCACAACAAAAGGATATGGCCATGGGGTGGGAATGAGTCAGTACGGGGCAAATGGAATGGCGGAGTCTGGCAAATCTTACAAAGACATTATTGCTTATTACTATAAAGATGTAAAAATTTCAGAAGCAACCGCCTACTTGCCGACGTATACAGCGAAAAAATAAGATATTCAAAAAGATAGAGGAAACGAAACTGTTTTCTCTATCTTTTTTTGTGTCGATAGACAGGAGTGATCGTGTAAGGAATTGAATTTTATGTCGGATGGCAGGAAAGAGAGACTACTATCATGCATTTTTAATTCTACTAAGAAGGAAATCACTCTTTAATCCTTTCATAATCGATATTAATGAGCGAATTGATATCGTTGAGAGTGGGTTAGAGAGAAATCAACGATCATATAGAAGATCGAGCGAAAAAATAGGGTCTTTGAGTGAGAGAGTACAGGTAAGCAAATTCTCCAGGACTCTTGTGATCAGTCCAGAAATATCTATTATCATTGGAACAGGCCAATTTCTCTCAAACCGGCTGGGATCTAGTATAAAGAGATATACGATGAAATAATCATTCGATTTATGCATAATTTAAGCTTATTTAACAAAAGATATAAATTTTTTCATCACCCATGTATATATTTTCTGAAAAGTGTTCAGAATGATGGCAGAGGTGATGAAAATGAGAGAGGAAGAAAAGAAACAATCTTCTCAGTCGAAAGTGAAAAGCATAATGAAAAAGCGTTGGTTCCTGCCGGCAGTCTATATTTTAAGTGCAGCTATCCTTTTGACAGGTGTTTTAGTGTATCAAGCACGAGATAATGAATTTTCGCAAGATCCATCTGAGAACAAACAAAACGTTACGTCTGAAAATAATGAGCCATCCATTGAAGTAAACAACTCGCTGGAAACATTCTCTATTCCAATGGCTGAAGCTGATTCTGCAGTCATTAAAAAGGAATTTTACGATGTGAATGGAGATACGAAGCAACAGGAGGCATCCCTGGTTGTCTACAATAATACGTATCAACCTAACACAGGGGTCGATTATGCCATGAAGGATGGGAAGGGCTTTGAGGTTACCGCAGCTATGAGCGGGAAAGTGAAAAGCGTACAAGAAGATGCATTGCTTGGTAATTTAGTTGTAATCGAGCATGAAAAAGGTGTAGAAACTCATTATTCTTCTGTAAAAGATGTTAAGGTAAAAGAAGGAGACAC
>JAZUQD010000200.1:0-17615 GCA_045605505.1 Pradoshia sp. | reverse complement strand
ACAAGGGCATACATACTGGCTGAGCAGATTCCACAATAACTAAGACATCCATATTCGATCACATCTAAATTGGGATCTTTATCTAAAATCTCCATAGCAGGCTGTGATCCGCTAACAAGATTACTGACGCAGAATTCAATAATTGGTTTCATAAAATGGTCACCCCTCAGTACAACAAAATCCTACTCTAAAACATACTAATAGTCAATTAATTTAGACAAAGCAAACAGGCTATATTAACGCCCACTCTCCCCTTTATAACGTCATAGTTCCTTTGTAAAATGGATTGTTTGACCTCACAAAATAGAAAGACTTTTCACAACTTATACACAATTCAGTTGTTATTTTCCCCTATTTTCGATATACTTTGTATGGAATTTTACAATATTAACAACTTTTCTCAACAATAATATGCTAAATAAAATATTCACCTCACATTAGTAATCTAGCGACATTGAAATTAGAAAATTGTATATCCAACAAAGGAGTCGTCATTTCAATGAAAAACTTAGTCATCCTAGGTGGTGGGTATGGTGGTATGAGAATACTGAACAAGCTCACTGACCATCAATTCCCTACAGATATTCAGGTTACTCTAGTCGATAGAGTCCCGTATCATTGTTTAAAAACCGAATTTTATGCACTTGCAGCCGGTTCCATTTCTGACCACGCGATACGTGTTTCATTTCCTCAGCATGAAAGAATTCATTACAAGTATGGCGAAGTACACTCCATAGATTTACCGAATAAACAAGTCCTGATCAATGATCAGGAACCACTTGCATACGATGAACTGATTATCGGCCTGGGCTGTGAGGATAACTACCATAATGTTCCTGGAGCTGCAGAATATACGTATAGCATACAATCGATTGATAAATCACGCAGTACCTATCAAGCTCTCAATAATCTTGGGCCAGGTAAAGTAGTGGCCATTATTGGTGCAGGATTAAGTGGGATTGAATTAGCAAGTGAATTAATTGAAGGACGTCCGGATTTACATATTAAGCTTTTTGACCGCAATGAGCATATCCTATCAGCTTTCCCTTCTAAATTAAGTAATTATGTAGAAAGCTGGTTTATTGAACATCAGGTAGAACTGGTCCCGAACAGTAATATTACAAAGATCGAACAAAATTTGCTTTATAATGGTGACGTTTCCATTCCATGTGACGCCATTGTTTGGACAGCCGGAATTCAGCCAGTACAGCCAGTCAGAGAAATGCCGGTGGAAAAAGATAGCGGTAACAAAATAAAGCTGACTGCTCAGCACACCATTCCGGAATACCCGGATGTATTTGTTATTGGAGATTGCGCAAGTCTCGGTCACGCACCAAGTGCACAGTTGGCTGAGGGGCAGGGGGAACAGATCTACCAGGTTCTCCTCAAAAAATGGGCTGGCGAACCACTTCCTGAGTCTTTCCCTCCGATTAAACTGAAAGGGATTCTCGGCTCTTTAGGTAAAAAGCATGGTTTCGGTTTAATGGCTGAGCGCCCTATTACCGGTAGAATGGCCCGGTTATTAAAATCCGGTGTTTTGTGGATGTACAAATATCACAATGGATAATCGTGTTCTCTCCTGCATACATCGCCAGCAGCATTGCATTAAATAAAGCTTGCAAATCCTCCCTGAGGATGCAAGCTTTCTCTCTTATTATTCATAATGAATCTTTATAGCCGTATTCCTTTAAAGCTTCCGCAATCGTTTTTAATCGTGGGCTTCCTTCACCTACTATTTGCCCGTCCAGAACGACTAAAGGATAAAAATATTCTCCTTCAACAACTTTCATAGCCATTTCTTTAACTGCCTGATCTTCTGGCGGATGATAGATATCGATATACGAGATGATTAATGGCTGATTCGGAAATTTCCTCGATAAAGCAGCCTGCAGCCACTCATATGTTTCTTTTGATGATGGCATCCCAACACAGCTTGCACATATTTGCGTCGCTCCATATACATATAAATTGGCAACCGTCACCTGTTCTCCTCCTAATTTATCCCTTTTCATTCCATATTACATAATTTAAATAGAGGAAACAAATTTTAACTATAAGCTAAGGAAAGGAGATAGCTTTTTTAAGGTAAAATCATTATAATATGAGTAGGAAAGGAGTCGATAGCCATGGCAGAACAAGAGTTATTTGGGCAAGTTCAGGATGTACTTGATAAATTACGTCCATTTCTTCTTCGCGACGGCGGCGACTGTGAGCTAGTTGATGTGGATGATGGAATTGTAAAATTACGTCTTTTAGGGGCTTGCGGAAGCTGTCCCAGCTCCACGATCACATTGAAAGCTGGCATCGAACGTGCACTTCTTGAAGAAGTTCCAGGCGTTGTTGAAGTTGAACAAGTATTTTAATCACCAAAACATAAACAGCGATTCCCCTCTGGTGGAATCGCTGTTTTTATTTCTTCATCTGTAAAATTGACCCTTTATCTACCAATGGAACATGTAGAACCGTCATATCAGGCAACTCCCTTTGCAGACGCTCACATATAAAAGGAACAGACTCATGAGGAGCTAATGTAAAAATAGTCGGTCCTGCTCCACTTATCGAGCTTCCATATGCCCCCGCCTCTTTAGCGAGCTGTTTAATTCTTGAATAGTGAGGAATTAACTCCCTGCGATACTTTTCATGGAAGCCATCCATCTCCATCATCTCTCCAACAAGTTTCCAATTATTCATGGCAGCAGCTGCTACCAGAAGATTCGCTGCTGCACTTGAGGAAATCGCTTGAGGATGTGGAAGTTGGGCTGGCAATACACCGCGAGCTTTTTCCGTATTTAACTCAAATGGAGGAATGGTTACAATTGCCTGAACATCCCCAGTCGGTAATGCTACCAGATTGGTTTCCTCTTCAGTATGCAGGCCGACGAACAATCCTCCGTATATGGAAGCCCCTACATTATCAGGATGCCCTTCCTCTAAACTCGCGAATCTCAGTTTATCTTGTTTACTTAATCCCAGTTTACAAAATGCATTAGCAAGCTCGATTCCCGCAACAATCGCAGAAGCGCTGCTGCCCAGTCCTCTAGCCAAGGGTATATCGCTTTCCACGACTAATTGGCAAGCCGGCATTTCTGATCCAAAATAGGCTGCTGCTTTCTTAGCCATACAGACAATATAATTTCGTTCATCCGTAGGAGTAGAATCTAACTCTTTCGACTTCAAGACTACCTTCCATTCATCTGAAAGTTTAGCCTCTATTTTTAGGTACAAACCCAATGCTATTCCAATGGAATCAAATCCCGGACCCAGATTTGCAGTGCTTGCCGGTATTTGAATGTGCAATATGTCAGGCAAATTCATGATGAAAACACACAGCCAAAGCATTTCACCAATTCATCTGCGTCATTTTCGATGACCCTAGGGGTAATGTGGCTATACTCTACAGCCGTAGCAGGGTCTTTAAGGCCATTACCAGTTAGTACTGCAACAACAGTTTGTCCCTTCTTGATCTCACCAGTTTGTAATTGTTTATAAATGCCTGCAACAGAAGCACAGGATGCTGGTTCAGCAAAGATCCCTTCTTTTCTGGCTACTAATTGATAGGCCTGTACAATTTCCTCGTCACTGATTTCATCCACTTTACCATTCGATTCCCTTACAGCCTCAACCGCATATTCCCAGCTTGCCGGATTTCCAATTCGTATAGCAGTTGCAATGGTTTCCGGCTGTTCAAACACCCGATCATGAACGATTGCTGCAGCACCTTCCGCTTCAAATCCTCTCATTTCAGGAAGGCCTGTTTGGTAATGACCGTTATATTCTTTAAACCCTTTCCAGTAAGCTGTAATATTACCTGCATTTCCAACTGGAATAGCCAGCACATCAGGTGCTTTCCCTAATTGTCTGCAGATCTCAAAAGCAGCTGTTTTCTGTCCTTCAATTCGATAAGGATTTACCGAGTTCACAAGAGTAATCGGATATTGGTCACTTATGGAGCGAACCATCGCCAATGCCTGATCGAAATTCCCCTTAATGGCATAAATTTCAGCTCCATACATAACTGCCTGAGCAAGCTTTCCCATTGCAATTTTGCCATCAGGAATAACAACGATGCAGCGTAAACCGGAGCGGGCAGCATAAGCCGCAGCTGCAGCAGATGTATTACCGGTTGATGCGCATATAATTGTGTCACTTCCTGCTTCAATTGCTTTTGCCACTGCCATGACCATGCCTCGATCCTTAAAGGAACCTGTTGGATTCGCTCCTTCATATTTGGCATATAGATTAATTCCCCATTCCTTTGAAAGAGTAGGACAATGAATTAAGGGTGTATTTCCTTCCAGCAAACTCAAATCAGGCGTCTGATCATTCACTGGTAAAAACTCATTAAATTCCTGCAATAATCCATTCCAGCTCATTCTATACTCCCCCTTCGACTCGGTATGTGCCTTTAATGGAGTATACTTTTTCATGTGATTCCAGCTCACGCAGAACATAATCAAATTTAGCCAGCGGAGCCTGATGTGAAACAAGTATAATCTCCGATAATTCGTTTACTTTAATCGGCAGCTGCATAATTTTCTCAAAACTTATCCCATGATTAGCAAAAATAGCCGTTAGCTGGGCAAATACCCCCACCTCATCCTTTACATGAATCCGCAGAAAGTATTTGCTAATCATTTCTTCATCCGTCTTTAATTGCTTTTCAAATTGAGGGATAACGGCACTTCGACCATTAACACCTAACCTCATGTTTTTCATGATGGCGACAAGATCTGATACGACTGCAGTTGCTGTTGGCAGACTCCCGGCTCCCGGTCCGTAAAACATGGTTTCCCCAACTGCTTCTCCATATACATACACTGCATTATATTCATCATTTACAGTAGCAAGAGGATGTTCCTCCGGTAAAAGTGTGGGTTGGACACTCACTTCTACTTTCTGATTGCTTCGATTGGCAACCCCCAGGAGTTTCATGGTATAGCCAAGTCTCTTACAAAGCGCTAAATCCTCATCAGAAACAGTGGTAATTCCCTGAACTCTTACATCTTCCAAACCGATATTCATGGAAAATCCCAAGGTTGCCAGAATAGCCATCTTCCGCGCTGCATCTAAACCGTCTACATCGGCAGTTGGATCAGCTTCAGCAAATCCAAGCTCCTGCGCTTCTTTTAATGCTTCCTGATAAGATACCTTTTCTTTAGTCATTTTTGTCATAATATAATTCGTCGTACCATTGACAATTCCCATGATTTTAGTAATATGATCAGATGCCAAGCCATCTACCAAGCTTCGTAAAATAGGAATTCCTCCCGCTACACTTGCTTCATAAAATAAATCACAGCCATTCTCAGAAGCTGAACGCAATAATTCCGGTCCATAGACTGCCATTAAATCTTTATTGGCTGTTACAATATGTTTTTTATTTTTTAATGCCTGCATCAGCAATAAGAAGGTGTCTTCTACACCACCAATTACTTCAATGATGACATCAATTTCAGGATCAGAAATAATATCCATAGGGGATGTTGTTAAAAGTTCAGATACTAAATCTATACCCCTGTCTTTATATAAATCTTTAACGAGGACTCTTTTAATCTCAACCTGGCAACCAACCTGTTGCATCAGTTTGTCCTGATGATTTTGAATAATTTGTACCACACCTGTTCCGACTGTTCCCAGTCCCATTAATCCAATTGTGATTGGCTTCACCCTATCCCCTCCATTTTGTCCTTTATAAAAACACATTTGTCTGTGTATAAAGGACATTATAAATATATATACCCTTGTTTTCAACTTATTTTTTTGAAAATACAATAAATTTTTCTTTATCCTTTTATTATACACAATATTCAAACTATTTTATTAGATTTCTTTAACCAAGCATGGACCAATCGCCATTTATTTTCCCTTCTGCTCCAGATGGAGCTGTTTATTTCCTCCTATTTCTTGAATTAAAATCATTCATATTTAGTAAAAAACTAATCACCCCTTATCAAGAAAATTACTAAGATATAGAAAAAGAATTTTCGCCTCAAGTGATCATAGGAAAAACAGAATATCCGGTTAATAAAAGAATTTGCCTGTATATATTTTCTTTTATCAGTTATTTGTACGTACTATGAATGGAAGTCGGTGTGCTTTTTATGAATGACAAACCCATTACTAAAACGGAAAAGGTTGCGCGACAATGGTTAAAAGATCGCGGCGTATCAATTAAAGATATAGGTGAACTAGTTATGTATCTTCAGCATAAGTATCATGATGACTTACAATTAGAGGATTGCATATACAATGTGGAACGAGTACTTTCCAAAAGAGAGGTTCAAAATGCTATTTTAACAGGCATTCAATTAGATATGTTAGCTGAAAAGGGGTTATTGGAGGAACCTATCCAGTCCATTATTCAAAGTGATGAAAGTTTGTATGGTGTGGATGAGATTCTTGCCTTAAGCATTGTTAATGTATATGGCTCCATTGGCTTCACCAACTATGGATATGTCGATAAACTTAAACCTGGTATCCTAAAGCGCTTAAATGATAAATCAACCGGAGAATGCCATGCTTTTCTTGACGATATTGTTGGAGCCATCGCAGCTGCAGCCTCAAGCCGACTCGCACATCGTGTTGAAAATGTGGAGTAGACAAAAAATAAGAAGGGACTCACTGAAGAGGGATAAATCCTTCTTTAGTGAGTCCCATTTTTAGATTAAATCGTCCATTGGTCCAAGGAATCAATTGTATAGGTAGGCTTCCTGTCGTATCCAGTTAAATGTTCTCGAGTCGTAACACCTGTATGAACAAGCAGTGTGTCGATGCCTGCGTTCATTCCAGCCATAATATCTGTATCATAGTTATCGCCAACCATTAGTGTCTCTTCCTTCGAAACGCCAAGCACCTTCATAGCCTGCTCCATAATAATAGATTCCGGCTTGCCGATAAAGATAGGCTCTGTTTGTGTGGATACGGTAACAACAGAAGTTAAGGAACCATTACCCGGTAATAAGCCTCGCTCAGTTGGAATTGCAATATCCGCGTTGGTTGAAATGAATGTGGCTCCATTACGGACAGCCAGACAGGCAACCGTGAGTTTTTCATATGTAATACCACGGTCAATACCAGTGATCACAAAATCAGCATCTTCTTCTTTAAAGGCAAATCCTTTTTCCTTACACGCTTCAATAATACCGTCTTCACCAATAATAAAAACGGATGCATCTTGTTTTTTTTCATAGATATAATTTGCCGTAGCCATGCTAGTTGTAAACACTTGCTCTCCTGTAGCAGGAATTTCAAATTGGCGCAGCTTTTCAGCTACCTGCTCAGGAGTACGTGATGAATTATTTGTGACGAATAAATAAGGAATATCTTGTCTCTTAAGTTCCTGAACAAAGTGGACTGCTTCTAAAATCCGTTCTGTTCCCTTATACATCGTTCCATCTAAATCAATTAAATAACCTTTATATTTTTTCATACGTATCGTACTCTCCTAAGACGTGTTAGATTTACTTCATTTACTTTACCACAGTAGAAATCAATCGAAAAGCAAAAGCCCGTTAGATCCCTCTCCTTTAAAGCTTCATTATTCGTTTTTCGTTTGGCAGATGTTTCGGGAAATCTTAGGTTACCCAAATTGTCCTTTTTAAATTGGACTCGCCTTTTCCTCGCGAGTAGAGCACTTGGCTGGATTTTAGTTATGATCGGCTGGATTTTGAACTAATTTGGCCGGTATTTAGCCAACTCCGGCGGGATTCGTGCTCAATCCGGCTGGATTATCCTGATTCCTACTTTATTCCTGCCAATTTGGATAAAAAAATAAACGACGAGCATGCCGCTCATCGTTTATGTGTATCTATTATTTATTATATGGTTTAAAAGCTGTAACGACGCCTAATTCAGTTTCGATATAGCTTCTTACGCAGACAGGGAATTGTTGAATAGTGTTCAAGTTTTCATAAATTGCTTTTTGCAGTTTCTCATGTTGGATTGTTGTGTAGGTTTGTGCGAGTTCTTTTCTGTATGGGAGCAATGCTTTTAATTCAGGCTCCATCTCTGTACTGATTACTTTTTCATCCATCAGGATATCAATAATGTCTTCATAGCTACCTGGATCTCTCATTATAAATCCATCTATCATCGCGTTTCCGACATCCAGAATGGCGTCAACAATTGTTTGAAAGATACGCTCTAATGCCAGCTTCTCAATCACCGAGTGAGTCCATTCTCCCTGATTTCTCAGAAGATTTGTCTGTGTTTCTAAATAGCGCAGTTTATCCTCAATTGCTTCTCGATCTATGAAGTACATCCTTTATTCCTCCTCATTCACCTAACCACATGACTTTCCTTTAAGCTTAAATGGTTGCTAACGAAAGTTCAAGAAATTGGGGTCTCCCATAAAAATAACCTTGTGCGAGGTCTACCTTATTTCGTACCATCACCCTGGCTTCATCTTCATTTTCAATGCCTTCCGCAACGACAAGGGAACCAGTTTCCTTAGCAATGAGTAGAAGACCTTTAAGCATGGATTCTTTCACACGGTTTGAATGGATATTTTGTATGACGGTTCGATCAATCTTTATGATATCCGGCAATACTTCACCGATAATATGTAAGCTAGCATAGCCAGCACCTGTATCATCAATAGCTATTCTGATCCCAAGTGAACGCAAATAGCCGACATTCGACCTTAATAAATGAATTCCTTCAATTGAATCTCTTTCTGTTATTTCAAATACAACCATGGATGAATCAATCTGATATTTATTTAGTAACATCTCTACATGGCTCGGAAAATTACGTTCTCCCATTGTAATTGGTGTAAAATTGATAAAGATATCGCCCTCTATATCAGTTTTTTGGATATGCTGAAATACCTTTTCCAATACAATCATTTCAAGAGTGAATAGCCTGCCTGTTTGTTTAGCAACCGCAAATAACGTTAACGGATTCTCAAGCTTGGTTCCAGCCGGTCCTCTCGACAGCATCTCCCAGGCTTTAACTTTGCCCGATTCCACATCTAAAATAGCCTGCGACATCAGGCGAATCGATTTATCCTGGATAATACCCGTAAGCTGATGAATCATATCATTATAATCTGGCTCCACTTCATTACGAGCCATTGAGTGCGCTAAAACAAATGCCCGATTAACCGCTGTTTCCACACTTTTATATGTACGGTCGCAGTACATATATCCATGTCCAATCGTCAGTTCAAGCGGAGAATGTCTGTATACATGAGATGCCAGGACTGACTGATGGATATTTACTATAATGTTATCCAATTGACCGGTCCCTGGTGTGCACAAAGGACTCTTCACATACAATACAATACTATCCTGATTAAAATCCTCTACACCCATAATATTTGTCGAACAAATATACGTTTTTATAGCTGCTTCGAATTCTTTTTTCAACTCATAAAAGAAGGAATAATAGGCTTTCTCACCATCCATTTCCTTCAATTCATCCATCTTGCTTATATGAAATACAACAACAGCAATTTCCTTTTGATTCCTAAATGCTTTTGCTATCCTGGATACAATTGGATTTCTAATTGTAAATTTGGGAGGATAGAACAGAAGTCTGGAATTAGGAAGAATAATGGATAGCCACTTACTCCATTTTTCTCTTCCATTATTCAAATGAACCATAATACACAATCCTCTCAAAGAAGCATAGTAGGGAGTAAACTTGGAATATTAAATTTTCCAGCACAAATTTTCACTATATTCCCATTATATCCTTTTTTTAAAATTTTTGTTGAAAAATGTTAGAATAAGATAGGAGTAGAATGAAACAGAAATGGTTAGTTGGAATAGCTGTAATAGTACAAATAAAAAGGCGGAGGGATTACATGTCTGAGCGATTTTTTCTCTATGATGATACATATGATACGAAAACTAGGTTTGTCAGTTTTATGGGGGACAACAGCAGAATTGACCTGGCATTAACTAGAACCGATCGTTTTTATGGAAAGACACTCGTGTTGGATATGCAGGGAAATCGATTTGCCATTATGGGTCCTGATGATTTGGAGGAGCCCGGTTATTTGGAATATGCTTTTTCTATAACGAGTGATGAAGCAGTGGAGTGGAAAAAGTTTTTAGATGAGGTTATCTAGCAACAGAATGAACGCATAAAGCCCTCAATTTAACTTGAGGGCTTTTCAATTACTTCTTAGTTTTCTTTAAAATAAAGTATGAACAGCCAAAATTACAGTACTCATAAAGATATTCTTTGATGGTGCTGATTTTATTATCGTATGATGCTTTTTGATTCTGATCATCAAAAAACCCTTTAAGGCGAAGCTGCCCATATCCCCAATCACCAAGTATATAGTCATAACGGTTTAATATTTCACTGAAGCGGCTTTTAAAGGTCTCTTCATTAAATCCGTCACCATATTCTTCTACAATCTCATATTGAGTGTTATTAATGGTAATCATTTGTTCACCTCTTACTCATTTCATCCATGATTTGTTTCCTTATTATATCATTCTCCACATATAACCATGAAGTTTTTTATTTGGCAATTGTAATTAACGCCAGTATGCCTTTTGTTTTCTTGATTACCCTTTACCCGCTTATCCCAGATGATTAATCTTACACGAATTACAATTACTTTCCAATTCCCCATTAAAATAATCATCCATATTTATCGGTATACTAACGAACAGTAAAGGAGTGTTCCATATGTTCTATCGTATATTGATTTTATTCATCCTGGCGGCTACTATTTCTACTTGTATACCCCTGCACGCTTCAGCAAGCCAAGATGAACAGCAACTATTAAAAAACCGAATGGAATTATACAAACGAGTTGAAGACTCGACCCAACTCCCCTGGTACTATATAGCTGCTTTTGATCAATATGAACGAAGTATTAGATTGGCTCGAAAAGACCTTCCGGACCCTAAATTACTGGGTATTCTTATCCCGGCTGATAAGTGGACTGGCCTCACAAATGTAAATAACGAAGACACTAATCCATTAACCATTTCTTTTTTCGGAGGCATGGGGGTGGATGGTGATCAAGATGGAAAAGCAGATCGTCTAAATGAATATGATCAATTAGCTGCAATCAACCAATACTTGCTTTCCTATGGAATAGATAAAGATAATTTCCGTATTGGCATTTGGGAATACTATAAAAGGGACCGGGCAGTAAGTATTATTATGAGCAATGCCGAATTATTTAAAAAACATCAAACCATTGCTTTGCAAAAAAAGGCTTTTCCCGTTCCTTTAGGCAGCCATTATACGTATAACAGTACATGGGGAGTGGCCCGTGGCTGGGGTGGCCGCCGAACTCATGAAGGGACAGATATCTTTGCGAGTTATGGAGTGCCCGTCAGGTCTACCTGTTATGGAATTGTTGAACTGAAAGGCTGGAATAAATTTGGCGGATGGAGAATCGGTATCCGGGATATCAATAACACCTATCATTATTTTGCCCATCTGAATGGTTTTGCTAAGGGGATCAAGGTCGGGCAATTAGTTGAACCTGGCACTCTGCTTGGCAGTGTTGGCAGTTCGGGCTATGGACCACCTGGTACATCCGGTAAATTCCCTCCCCATCTTCATTATGGCATGTATAAAGAAAATGGACGAACAGAATGGTCCTTTGACCCTTATCCCTATTTAAGAATGTGGGAAAGAGCGGAGAAAGCTGCAAAAGCAAAGTGAAAAATCAATCAGACTTACGCAAAAAAAGACAGATAGACGAAACAAAGGATTGGCCTTAATCCTGTTGGTTACAAGATTAAGGCCATTCACTTTTTGTTATACATACGAGTAAATAATCACGGATTATTTTCTACCCGCTTCTATTTTGTCGGTAATTGAATGGCCGGGCCTCCACCAGTTCCACTACCATTGAAATAGGTTGGGACATGACCGGATACTACTCTCATCCCCATTGGAATACTTGTTTTTATCTTCGTTGGCTTTGATGCAAATGGAATAATAACTTGTGCATGAACTTCAACTTCTAAATAGACTTTAATTAGTGCGTTGTTTATTCCATATGGTTCCAATGTAGTTTTCACGTCACTTTGAACATCACTGATGGTTTCCATCTCTACCGGAATTTTTGGTCCAAAATTTCCTAATAACGCATTATTGGTTGCTTTCCCAAGGGGGACCTCATGAATAATTCCTTTTGAATCATTGGAATCTGCCATTACTTGACCCTTTAAATAATCAAAGGATGATAAATTGCCTTTTTCTATTTGACTTAATTGTTTTTGAATAAGCAACGACGTTTCGGAACGAATCCTATTAATAATTTCAGTGTTAAACTGGATCCCGTCCACTGCTATATTATCACCCTGCTTCGGAACTTCTGTAATAATTTCGTTCATATCACTATTTTTAGAAATCGTTTCTTCAATCGCATGATTAATGACCAGGCTGGTAAGTTTTTTGGTTTCAGATTCGGCATAACGCATTAATGTTGGTTCAATTGCTGCATTCACAATCCAAAGGCTGAGCAAGCTCGTTCCGATAAAAAACAGAAACGTAATGAGGATAACATGTTTAACAGGCAAGGGACCTCGCATAATTGATCGTTTCCTTCTACCCCGTTTCATAAATAATCCCCTCCTTACAAGTATACCTATGCTTGTAAGAAGGGGATTATTAGCTTAATTTCTGCGTATGGTTGCTGTAAGTCACGTCGCATTTTTGAATGGTGACATCCAACTGATTTTTTAGATCAACTTCATACCTGAATGGGAGAGGTTCGCCATTTTTTTCATATACTTCAATAACCGGGCGATCACTGTAACCGATATTTTGCCTAGACACAATACCCTTGCGTCCATCGTTTAATACCACTGTTATACCTACTGGATAAATGGCAACTGACCTCTTGAATGCATCTACTACTTCCTTATCAAATTGAGTTCCGACTCCTGCATACAAAAGCTCTAAAGCTTCACTAGGCAACATCGCTTCCCTATATACGCGGTTAGAAGTAACCGCATCAAAAACATCTGCCACAGCAATAATTTTAGCCAAGTACAAGATTTCATTATTTTTTAGTCCGCGGGGATATCCACTTCCATCTAGTCGTTCATGATGTTGATATGCGCAATGAGCCACGAGCAATGACAAGCTATGAACCTGCCTGAGTATATTGAAACCATCCTCTGAATGCCTTTTAATGATTTGGAATTCCTCCTCCAGAAGCTTTCCAGGTTTAAATAGGATTTCTTCTGGAACGGCCATTTTCCCCACATCATGCAGGATAGAACCAAGTCCTAAAGTTTTCAGTGCCTCCGGTTTTAATTTCATTTCCAAACCAATGGCCAGTGAGTATAAAGTGACATTTAAGGAATGATTAAAAACATAGTTGTCGAATGTATAGATATCAGAAATAATATGAAATAAATCTTGGTGTCCGTTTAATTCATCTGTAAGTTGATCAACAAGCTTTGACATGGTAAGTGTAGCTTGTTCGATAACCATACTTTTGGATTGATTAATTTCATCCTTCATATTCTCAAAAGTATCTTTAATTGTCACAATAGCTCCTCTTCGGAGTTTATCTGGAATACTATCTTCAGGAATGATATGACTGGTTTCTATATCATCAATATAAACATATAAAATATTATATTTCTGCAGCCGTTTAATGTGCCAATCTGTAATTTGGACGCCTTTATTCAAGAGGATACGGCCCTTCATATCAACAATCGGCTTCCCTAGAACGGCACCCGATGATAAATAAGCTGTCTGAATGATTCTCATTTTTTATACCTCTGTTAAGAAGAAAGATTTTAATGTCTATAAGTTGACATCTTCTTCCTCATTATAACAGATTAAACCAAATTTCTTTTTTAAATTTTGGAATATAAAATAAATAATCGCTGTTTTTGATTGCTTAAGATTCATTGACTGGATCGTAAGTATTCTCATTATAATGCTTTGAAAAGATCGGTTTAAAACTTTTAGAAAAACAGAAAGAGCATTCCCCACACGAGGAATGCTCTTACATTAATTGAATGGCATCTTTTCCAATCATCCCCGGTTTAATGCCTCTTTTTTTAGCTTCATCCGTTACTGATTCGAGCGGGGCATTTAATAATTCTTCAAAGGTACGTACCCCTACGGCTCTGCCGGCGATAATCCCCCGTCCATTAAGCCTTTCATTCAATAACCCAATATCCAGCGCTCCGCACATAATATACCCCTCCTGTCCCGCTATCACTAGGAGGGATGTTTTTGGCAAATGTACACATACTCCCTTATAAAATTTACCAGCTATTTCAAAGGGCAACATTTCAATCATGAGCTCCACCCCTTATTTAATGTACCATTTATAAAGTATATGGACACTCACACTGAATAATACCCTTAAGTTGCAGCCATAGCTAATTTCCAGGCAAGAATATCTCTTAAAAACTCTGGCATAAGATACTTCTTGTTCTCAACCTCCCTGACCGCCGGAAATAAATGCCCAAATGTAAACATATCAGGAATGGCTACCCGGTACAGTTTGTTAGTCTCGATCCTTTGGCCATTATGCAGCCACTGGCTTTGATTCTCCGTTTCTAGCAATTGTAGTCCAGCATATACAAATAACCCCATCACTTTCCCCCTAAAACCAAGACCCTTTACTTGTAAGTGAGGCCAGTCGGGATTGCGAGTCATGTTTAAAATTTGAATCAATTTTTCTCCAGTTATCGTTAAAATGCATGGATTGATTGGATGTGGACAGATTCTATGAATATCAAATTTTGTCACAGCACCAGCTTTCAACCCCTCCAGTAATAAACCTGAGTTTACTAAAGCAATATCAGCATTACACCAATCCTTTAATCCTTGGCAAAGTAAATCAGGGAGGTCCGATTTATGAAACCAGTCTGTTTTTAATGGCTGTTTTAACGTAAGAATCGTTTCATCAAGTGATGCCGCTCCGATTCTATATAAATGATTTGCCAGTTCCTGTTCTTTTTCTGTCAATCCATTTACTCTCATGTCTTTAAGGCTAGCTCGAGTTGCAATAAATCCTTCATCTATTGTTAATTCAACATGCCCGACAAACATCCCATATTTACCTGCACAGCATAGGAGTGTATGATTAATCCTTTTTCCGCTATGCAGAATATGATGTGTATGTCCGCCAAGAATAACAGTGATTTCCGGATGTTTAGCAGCTATTATTTCATCGCTGGGCAGACCTAAATGAGAGAGTAAAATAATAATATCTGCCTTCTGCTTTAATTCCTTCACAATACGCTCAATTTCAATGAATGGATCTGTTACGGACCATCCAAGGAGCTGGTACAATTCAGTAAATGGTGCTGTTACTCCAAAGAAAGCAATACGTCTTCCTTTCGGTGTTACCCTGATATAATAGGGGACAGCCCAATTCGGTCTACTTCCATCTGGCTTATAAAGATTGGCTACGGTTACGGGGAATTTTGCTTCCTCGTATAAATGATCCAAATCCTTATGGGGTAAAGTAATCCCTTCATTATTGCCGATTGTTGCTCCGCTGATCCCAGCTTCGTTTAATAACTGAACGTTTCCTTTTCCCATTGTACCTTCCGTATAAGGATGAAACCGGTCAACATGATCACCAATATCAAGCTTGAACACGGTATCTCCCGCTTCTTCGTATCCGGCTTGCTGGTTGTTCATATATGTCACCATTTTATCCCAATGCTCAAAGTGACTATGTAAATCATTTATATGAAACAAATGAATCGTTTCCTTCATATTTCCACCTCTAAATAAACGCTTGTACCCCTTCCCAGATTAATTTTATGCCTACTACTACCAGCATGATTCTGAGTGCGATAACCAAGGTTGTACTTTTCATTTTTGTATTAACATATGCACCTAATTTTGCTCCGATATATCCGCCAGGAATAAGAGCCAATGCATAGAGCCACATGACATGGCCTTGCAAGATATGGCTAACGGATCCAATAATGGATGAGAAGAATATTAACAACATCGATGTACCTACTGCGACGTGAGGAGGAAAATGGAAAGCTAACAGCATAACTGGAACCATGAGCGAGCCTCCGCCTATCCCAAATAAAGAGGATATAAAACCAACAACAAAGGATACTAATATGGCACTGCTTTTTTTATATCCATATAGATGCTCTTGCCCTTCCTTATCGATGTATGTACGGGTAACCATGCCATTAAAATCACTCTTCTTAGGCTTTAGTTTGTTCCTGATCATTAACAGGAAGGACATGAAGATCATAAGAATCCCAAAGAGAATATTAAAGGCATCCACATTTAAATAGGAATTGGCCCATCCTCCGATTAAACTGCCCGGTGCAATCCCAATCAGAAATAAATAAGCACTTTTATAATCTACAGTTTTCTGTTTTAAATAGGCGAGGGTTGATGACAACCCCGTAAAAATCAAGGTGAACAGAGAAGTGCCCACCGCCATTTGAGGACTGAGGTTGCCAAGAATTCCACCAGATAAAAAAAGAAGAATCGGAACGATGATAATTCCTCCTCCCAATCCAACCAGGGAACCGAAAAAACCGGCTGCCAATCCAACAATCACTAATAAAATATAACTCATAAAAACCGCCTTTCACTTTTCAATATATAGACAAAGCTGCTTGATTATAGCCGCTTTTCGTTTATATAATCCATAACAACTCATCATTATGGTGACGAAATATCACTAGGTATAAGATTTAAATCCTCTCGATTTGTCTGCCATCTGCCAGAGGCTTATCATTTGAAGTAGTTCAGAACTTGAGCTACCACTGAATTTAATTTCTTATTCTCGTATTCAATAACCACCTATCTATGGTGGAAGCTTCTACTGTTTCAAGTTAAAATAAGCCCATTTGTCTTGGGCCCAGACCTTGATAATCAATCCCCAACAACTTTTGAAATTCCTTTGCGTTACCAGCTGCATCGCCACCGGAATTATTGTTAAATAACACAATGATATTCTTTGTATCCTTTGCTAACTCTTCGATTCTCATTCTCCATTCCAGTAGCTCTTCTTCATTATATTTATATAGATAACGAACTTCACGCCAATTCGCATCATTCGGTTTATTCCAGCCATACACGTTTCTTCCGTGCATTCGTACAAGTGTCAGTTTTGAATCCGTGGCAACGGGTACTGTTGGGATAGAACCTTCTCCCGCCTGCGGTTCATCTACTATGGAATGAATCCACCCTTCCTCTTTCATAAAAGATAGCGTTGCTTCGCGATACTTCTCACTAAACCATGAGCGATGCCGAAATTCCAACGCTACCTTACAATCTCCCATCATTTCTTTACAGTATCTTAAATATTGGACATTTTCTTTTTTACAATCAAACCATGGTGGAAATTGAAAGAGTACCATTGCTAATTTATTTGCATCTAAGTATGGTTTTAAGGATTCCTTGAAAGCAACAAACATCTCTTTCTTTGTCTCAAAAGGTATATCGCCCCGTTGATGCCCTGTCATTCCCTGATAGGCTTTCACTACGAAACGAAAAGAATCCGGTGTTTCTTTTACCCATTTCTCGGCGTTTCTAATCGGTTGAACCGCATAAAAGGATGCATCAACTTCCACTACGGGAAAATGGCTGCTATACTCAGCCAGTTTATCTTTAGCTTTTATAGTTGCAGGATATAGGGTATCATGGTCACCCCATCCGGTTACTCCAATATA
>JAZUQD010000199.1:0-5582 GCA_045605505.1 Pradoshia sp. | reverse complement strand
CTGCCTGAATAAATCTCATCGATAATTGGATCGGTTATTGTAGGTCCAGTCCGAACATAAGCGGATTGCCCATTAACCACAGCTTTTTCCATTGTTGCTTGTGCAATCATCGTACTATTTTTCAACGGTGTAAATAGGAGTGCGATACCTAAAAAAATGAATATGGTTTTTTTCAATATGAATCATTCCTTTTCTTAATAATCAGATCATGGTCATTTAAAAAAGAAAAATATTTTTTTTATGAAAGATACATTAGACAGTCGGGAATACTGAGTAAGACCATTTGTAGTTAAACCAATAAGGGGTGTATTGTTATGAGATACAGTGAAAAAGGATCCATCACACAAAATGCAAGTAATCAAATATTTGGTGTAGATTTTCATGATTTTTTAATTAAGGAACAGAATAATTCCATGATGGAGCTTGCTTCAGAATTTGGCTTGTCCATCAGAGATGTAAAACAATTAAAAAAGAAACTTGAGCGTTCTTAAGGGTTGACAATAAGGAAGTTACTTCGTAATATTAATTAAATGAAAATACATATATTACAGACCAATGATGGTGAAGAGTAATTTAGATTACACATGATCAGAGAAGAAGTGTCTTAGGCTGAAAACACTTCTACATGTGCCTTTATGAACGAACACACCGTAGGTTTCGCCCTGAAAAAACGTAAGTTCTAGTAGGGGATGAACGTTAAACAGGCGTTAACTGTAAAAGTGGGAGCTTACAAAAGCTCCAACTAGGGTGGCACCGCGGGCAACAACTCCCGTCCCTTGCATATGCATGGGACTGGGAGTTGTATTTATTTTACCTAAAATTACCAAGCCATGCCAATTGGAATTTGTTATAGATTGCAGTTTAAGGAGGAAGTTTGATATGGCCGTCCAAATACCAAGGGGTACCCAGGATATCCTTCCTGGTCAATCAGAAAAATGGCAGTATATTGAAGAAGTAGCTAAAGAAATTTGTTCCGTGTATCAGTATCAAGAAATACGCACGCCGATTTTCGAAAGTACAGAGTTATTCGAAAAAGGTGTAGGAGATACGACGGATATTGTGCAAAAAGAAATGTATACATTTACGGATAAGGGAAACCGTAGCTTAACGTTGCGCCCGGAAGGTACGGCAGCTGTTGTTCGTTCCTTTGTCGGAAATAAAATGTATGGGAATGCGATTCAGCCTGTTAAATTATTTTATATTGGACCAATGTTCCGATACGAGCGTCCACAGGCAGGGCGCTTCAGACAATTTGTACAGTTTGGTGTAGAAGCTCTGGGTAGTTCTGATCCGGCTATTGATGCAGAAGTTATTTCATTAGCGATGAATATCTATAAAAAGCTAGGGTTAAAAAATCTAAAGCTTGTCATAAACAGTCTTGGAGATAAAGAAAGCCGTACGAAACACAGAGAAGCCTTAATTGCACACTTTAAGCCTCGTATTGAGGAATTTTGCCCGAACTGTAAGAATAGATTGGAACGAAATCCTTTGCGAATACTGGATTGTAAAGAGGACCGCAATCACGAATTAATGGCAAACGCACCTTCCATTATTGATTATTTGAATGATGAGTCTACTCAATATTTTAACAAGGTGAAAGCATACTTAGATGCAATCGGAATTTCATATGTCGTGGATCCGGGCTTGGTTCGGGGGCTTGATTATTATAATCATACAGCTTTTGAAATTATGCTGGACTCTGAAGGATTTGGAGCGATAACAACCCTTTGTGGAGGCGGTCGTTATAACGGGCTTGTACAGGAAGTAGGAGGACCGGAAACTCCAGGTATTGGATTTGCCTTAAGTATTGAAAGATTGTTATCCGCTCTTGAAGTTGAAAAGATAGAGCTGCCAGTAGAAAAAAGTGTGGATTGTTTTATTGTATCGCTTGGCGATGAAGCAAAGGATTACTCTGTGAAACTCGTAGATGAGTTGCGAAGCAATGGAATTTCAGCTGAAAAGGATTATTCCGACCGAAAAGCAAAAGGCCAATTTAAGGCGGCTGATCGCGTAAATGCCAAATTTGTGGCTGTCCTTGGAGAAGATGAGCTGAAAGAAAATAAAATATCTTTAAAAAATATGCAAACCGGTGAGCAACAGCAAGTGGGTCTCGCTGAGTTAGTAGCAGAATTAAATATTAAACTGGGAAAATAAGAGGAGGAATTACAGTGTACGGAAGAACATATTTTTGCGGAGAAGTACCGGTAACAGCAATCGGGGAAGAAATCACTGTCAAAGGATGGGTCCAAAAAAGACGTGACCTTGGCGGGTTGATTTTTATCGATTTAAGAGACCGTACAGGGATTGTCCAAGTTGTATTTAACCCAGATTTATCACCTGAAGCCTTAAGTCTAGCTGAAAAAATTAGAAGTGAGTATGTACTGAGCGTACGAGGAAAAGTTGTGGCGCGTGAAGAGGGTACGATAAATAGTAACCTTAAAACGGGCAGCATTGAATTGCAGGCGGAAGAGGTAACGATTATTAACGAATCCAAAACCCCTCCATTCGCGATTACGGATAACGAAGAAGTATCTGAGGATCTTCGTTTATCTTATCGTTATTTGGATCTTCGTCGTCCGGTCATGTTTGAGACATTTAAAATGAGACATAAAGCTACCAAAGCTATGCGAGACTTTTTGGACGAAGAAGGTTTCCTAGATATTGAGACACCAATCTTAACAAAGAGCACACCGGAAGGCGCACGTGATTACTTGGTGCCAAGCCGTGTACATGAAGGTGAATTCTATGCATTGCCACAATCTCCACAAATCTTCAAGCAATTGTTGATGGTTTCTGGAATCGAACGCTATTATCAAGTGGCGCGCTGTTTCCGTGATGAAGACTTGCGTGCAGACCGTCAGCCAGAATTTACACAAATCGATATTGAAACAAGCTTTATGAGCCAGGAAGACATCCAGGACCTTACGGAACGCATGATGGCAAAAGTGATGAAAGATGTAAAGGGTATGAATCTTACTTTGCCATTGCCAAGGATGACATATGACGAAGCAATGAGCCGTTATGGATCTGATAAACCAGATACTCGTTTTGCAATGGAATTAATTGATGTGAGTAATGTCGTTAAAGATTCTGGCTTTAAAGTGTTCGCTGGTGCTGTGGAATCTGGTGGGCAGGTTAAAGCACTGAACGTAAAAGGTGCTGCTTCCAATTACTCCAGAAAAGACATTGATGCTTTGGGTGAATTTGCTGCCCGTTATGGAGCAAAAGGTCTTGCTTGGATGAAGATGGAAGAAGAAGGTCTTAAGGGACCTATTGCGAAATTCTTCCAAGATGAAGATGGCAAAGGTTTAATCGAGGTTACTGGTGCTGAAGCAGGAGATTTGCTGCTATTTGTTGCTGATAAAAAATCTGTTGTAGCTGACGCTCTAGGTAATTTACGAAATAAATTAGGTAAAGACTTAAACTTAATTGATGAAAGTAAATTTAATTTCCTATGGGTAACAGACTGGCCGTTGCTTGAATATAAAGAAGAAGATGGCAGATATTATGCAGCACACCATCCGTTTACGATGCCTGTTAGAGAAGATATTCCATTGCTTGATGAAAATCCTGGTGAAGTAAAAGCGATTGCCTATGACCTTGTGTTAAATGGGTATGAATTGGGTGGCGGAAGCTTACGTATCTTTGAACGGGATATCCAGGAAAAAATGTTTAAAGTGCTTGGTTTCACGCCTGAAGAAGCAAATGAGCAATTTGGATTCTTAATGGAAGCATTTGAATACGGGACTCCTCCGCATGGTGGAATTGCATTAGGATTGGATCGTATGGTTATGTTGCTCGCAGGTCGTACCAACTTACGTGATACCATCGCGTTTCCTAAGACTGCAAGTGCCAGCTGCCTGTTGACTAATGCGCCTAGTGAAGTATCAGACAGCCAGCTTAAAGAACTTAGTCTAAAGGTCTCAAAAACGAAAACAAACTTGTAAAAATAATCTGAATTTGATAAAATAAAATCAATCAAATAGACGTCCTGAAGTGTACGTTATGCATCCTTTTTGTTTTGACCGAACATTTCTATTAACGGGAGTCCGGGTTTACCACTTGCGCAAATGCCTTTTTCGTGGAGGACTTGCAATATAGAGGAACAGGACACCCACCTGCCGAGGGCGGGCCAAAGCACCAGGCATCAAACGGCACAATTTGGGACGTCTATACATACAAACGAATGGTTGAACCCATTGCATCTGCTGCAATGGGTTTTTTATTTAAAAAATATTTGTCCCTGTATACTGTTGAATAATAAATCCATTCATTCCTAGTAGGAAAGTATGGTATTATAAATCGATAAGTTGAAACGTTTGTATGGAAAAGTACGAATAGTGAGCAGTGCATTGATTAGTCAGCAGAACTGTATTTTACGACAGTAAAACGGGTCGTATAAAATACAAGGTAAAAGATTCGCTTGGAAAAAGCTCAAAATGTTTAGGGAAGAAATTATAGGAAATTAAAACAAATAAATATGAAAATGAAATTGGAGTGGAGCTATTCATGTTGCATCAATTCTCACGTAATGAATTGGCGATCGGAAAAGATGGCCTGGAAATATTAAAAAACACAACTGTAGCAATTCTCGGTGTTGGCGGTGTAGGTTCCTTTGCCGCTGAAGCCTTGGCACGTTCCGGTGTAGGTACCTTAATATTAGTAGATAAAGATGATATTGATATCACAAACGTTAACAGGCAAATTCATGCATTATTATCCACTGTTGGCGAACAAAAAGTAGATGCGATGAAAAAACGTATTCTAGATATCAATCCGGATTGTGAAGTGATTGCATTAAAGATGTTTTATACAGAGGAAACATATGAGGATTTCTTTACGTATAAACCTGATTATGTGGTTGACGCTTCTGATACTATTATTTATAAAATCCACTTGATGAAAGAATGTTTAAAAAGGAATATACCCATTATCTCTAGTATGGGCGCTGCCAATAAAATGGATCCAACTCGCTTTAAAATTGCGGATATATCCAAAACACATACAGATCCATTAGCGAAAGTCATTCGTACGAGGTTAAAGAAAGAAGGAATCAAAAAAGGGATTCCAGTTGTCTTTTCTGACGAAAGCCCAATCGTACCATTTGATGAAGTAACAAAAGTGGTCGGTAATCAGGATGCTGATATACGTAAAGCTAAATTTCCTCCTTCATCCAATGCATTTGTTCCATCTACAGCAGGGTTGATTGCAGCAAGCTGGGTCATAAGAGAAGCGCTGAAGGAAGTAAAAATTAAACGTGTAAATGATTAACGAAATAATAAGGTAGGATGGAAGTATGGCTAACTAAAGAGCGATATTTCCTCCGCATAAAAAAGATTGGCCTCCATGTTGTTGTGACCCCAAAAAGAGATTCAAACTCTGGGGTGCAGTACAATGGAAGCCAATCTTTTTTACTGTTTATGTTTAAATTGTTCCAGTCTTTCATAAATGGCGGCTAATCGTTTCTCCTCGCCGGATTCAATCGGTTCATAATAGGTTGTTCCCTTTAAATTGTCCGGAAGATAGTCTTGTTTTACCCAGCCGCCGAATGTACCGATCGGGTAATCATGAGGATATTTATA
>JAZUQD010000198.1:0-10087 GCA_045605505.1 Pradoshia sp. | reverse complement strand
TTGGAAAATTTTCATGAAACGCATGTATTTAACTTATGTTAACAAAAACTGACCCGGATTGCAAATAATCAGGTTTACGGTATTCTATTATGCTAGTTATCGATTCGAATTTCTTTTAGACATTTTACCTCTTAATTAAGTGATAAGTAGTTCAAAGTCAGAAGATTAATGCCTGCATTCATATACCGCCTCCCTCTATAGTATCGATTGGGTTGTATCTAGATTCTACGAATGAAAGACAAACATAGCACAGGACATTTTGTGCGATAAAGTGGGTCTTACGATGTTTTTAGATAGAGGT
Source organism: Pradoshia sp. (assembly GCA_045605505.1). Classification (GTDB taxonomy): domain Bacteria; phylum Bacillota; class Bacilli; order Bacillales; family Pradoshiaceae; genus Pradoshia. The sequence continues at coordinate 9,786 of JAZUQD010000198.1, read as the reverse complement.
TTACGAATGTAAATTTATTAACTCTTTGTATCGCACTCTGTATATTTTATTATTATACTCAGGACTGGATGTTTGCTTTCTTTTCACTCAATCTCATATCTGAAAATAGTTGTATGTTTCCTTACAGTATTAATCAATCGATTGATTAGCTGTAGAAAAGTTGGCAAATTCCTTACTGCAGCCTGATTTCACCAGCTAAGCCTCTGCTGTGGAAATTTCTAATTATTCGTACAACCTCTATTCACATATAGTTTATATCTTACCCAAATTTATATAAAATCATGCAGGAAGGCAGCTTTTTTTAATGCCATTCATTCTTTTAACTCAAAAGAATGAATGGCATCATCCCAACTATAATAGGATTGATAAACGAAAACTAGTTTTGGAGGCTGCGAACTACTTCCTCTAACTTCATACCTCTTGAAGCTTTGACCAGTACTATGGAATGCTGATCGATCATTTCTTTTAATTTCAAGCATAATTGATCTTTATCATTGAAATGATAGACACGCTCTTTGCCGAGGTTCTCTGTGGCGCTTTCAGCGATCTTTTTAGCCAGCTTTCCATATGTAAAGACATAATCAATTTCCTCAGTGATTAACTCACCCATTTTGGAGTGATACATCTCTTCTTCCGGCCCTAATTCGAGCATATCTCCAAGTACAAGGATTTTCCGCTCAGCTCCTGTCAGTCCCTTCACTAATTCAATGGCAGCTTTTACAGAGGTTGGACTGGCATTATAAGCATCATTGATAATTTTTTCGCCACGCGCTCCAACCGACATTTCCATCCTCATATTTGAAAGCTTCACTTCAGCAAGTCCTTTTGCGATTTGATCCCATGATAATCCCATTGTTTTACCAGCTGCGATGGCGGCCAATGCGTTCAGCACATTATGATTGCCCAGAAGAGGCAATACGAAAGAATGAGCTCCCTCTACATCAATTGTAAATCTCATTTCATTCTCACCTGATTCGCTTTGAATGGGATAATAGTCATTTGTCATGCTACTGCCAAAAGTGATTTGTTCGTAATTACCTTTGGATACCCTGCTGACCAGAAGAGGTTCATCCCCATGATAAATGAGTGTTCCATTCTTCTTTAAACCCTCAACAATCTCCATTTTGGCATCTGCGATTCCTTCACGGGAACCAAGATCAAGTAGATGTGATTCTCCAATGTTAGTAATAATAGCGATATCTGGTTGTCCAATAGCGGAAAGCAGGGCAATCTCACCACGACTGCTCATACCCATTTCAAGAATCAGTACTTCCGTATCTTCCGGGGCTGACAAAATTGTAAGCGGTAATCCAATATGATTATTGTAATTTCCGTTCGTTTTATGGACCCGGTATTTCGTTTTCATAATGGATGCTGTCATATCTTTAGTGGTCGTTTTACCATTACTCCCCGTAATACCGATGACTTTTGCATTTAGCTCTTGTAGATACGCTTTAGATAATTGCTGCAATGCTTTTAAACTATCCTTTACGTAAATCAAAGCCCTGTTTTGAGGAGGATTTGGTGCATCGATTTCCCAAAAAGAAGCAGAAGCTCCCTGCTCAAATGCTGTCTCTACATGATGATGTCCATTGCTATGTTCCCCTTGAAGAGGAACAAATAGATTACCATCTTCAATCTTTCTTGTATCATTTGTTACCCCTGATACAAGGATGTCTTTGAATCTTTCATTCATACTGCCATTTACCATAGCTGCAATTTCAGCCAATGTACGCTTGATCATATTAATCCTCCATTACCCTTTATCATCCCTGGAACAGAAACAACCACTCTAAAAAGAAGTGCGGTACAGTATTCCTGTGCCGTTTCGTCTTGCCAAAGCAGCCCATGTCAGGCCTGAATTATCTAGGCCTGAACATTTGTCTACTGCTTTGTCTTCAAAGATATGTGTGGCCTGTTTCACCTAGTTGTCACCGCATTCGGCTTGATTGACTAGGTTTAAATAGTATATTTAATTTTTTGCTTTTCAGCATGTCTTTCGATGGCTAGATTAATTAGTTTTTCAATTAATTGTGGATATTCCACACCCGTGTGGTTCCAAAGTAATGGGAACATACTGAACGGAGTAAATCCAGGCATCGTATTTACCTCATTGATATAGGCCTTTCCATCACGTGTAAGGAAGAAGTCTGCTCTAACTAGTCCAGAGCAATCCAATGCTTTATAGGCTTTGATCGCCATATCATGCAACATTTGATATTCTTCTTTAGAAATCTCAGCCGGTATCACTAACGCTGTGTCTCCGTCTTCATATTTCGCTTTATAATCATAAAAATCTTTTTTCGGGATAATTTCCCCAGCCACCGAGCATTCAGGATAATCATTGCCGATAACGCCAATTTCAACTTCTCTTGCCGTAACGCCCTCTTCAACAATTACTTTACGGTCAAATTGGAATGCCTCTTCAAACGCTTTATGGAGTTCTTCCGCATTATCACATTTGCTAATTCCAACGCTGGAACCTAAGTTCGCTGGTTTAACAAAACAAGGATATCCCACTGCCTCTTCTACTTCCTGGCATACCTTTTCTTCACTGCCGCTCCATTCTGAACGTAAATAAGAAACATAGCCAACTTGCTCCAGGCCAGCCTGTGCAAAGATATTTTTCATAATGACTTTATCCATACCTGCAGATGATGCAAGGACACCATTTCCTACGTATGGAAGGTTAAGCAACTCCAATAATCCCTGTACTGTGCCATCTTCGCCATTCGGACCGTGCAATAACGGAAAAATAACATCGAATGTCTGCTCGGAACCTTTAGCCATAATACTAGTGAAACCAGTTTCCTGAACTTCTAGATGACCGCCACCAAATTCCAACTGTTTAACAGATTCTACCGGTCCTTGTAATTGAGGTCCTTTCATCCATTCCCCTTCTTCATTTATGTAAATCGGATGTATATCATATTTAGAAGAATCCAATGCCTTGATTACTGCCAATGCAGTTTGCATCGATACTTTATGTTCAGCTGATTTACCACCATATAATAATCCCAGTTTGATTTTCATTGTATTTTACCCTCCGTTAGTTGATACATACTTTATTGTATCATTTCCTTTTCAGAACATTAAATTAATATGTGACCTTGTTTGATCTAATAGACTAAACATACATTCATCCTATTATATGCATTTTTGAATACAATTTGTGAACAGGAATATCCGTTTAAGAAACAGGAAAACCTCCCTTAATTTTACAGGAGGTTTATTTTTCATCTATGACCCATTCCTTTGATTTCTTCTGATAAACCAGATTAACCGTTTGTCTCTTTTGATAAATTACTTTTAAATCATCTCTTAATTCATCTTCATGACGATAATCTCCAACAGCCCATATCGGAATTTCGATACTTTGTCTTGTTTGAACAGATTTATGAAAGCTGATAAGTACTCCCTCATTAAGCAAAGGAGATAGCTGTTTCAGAATATCTACAGGGATAATCGGATTTTCGGGTCTTTTCTTACCGCCAAGCCACAGTCTTTCCGGCCTATTCATTTCAACATGCTCAGGAATCAGTTTAGCAATCAAATGGTAAAAATCATTCCAATACCGGTAATAAATTTTATTATAAAAGCCATCTTCCAATGTTAGATACACAAACCGATTATTTAATTTTTGATAAAAGGGGGATCTAAGATGGTTAAACGTATGTCTGATATACAAAATCTCAGCAATTTCCCATGGAGCTAATTCTTCCAGTCCCTCAATATCGTCAAAATCAATCCAGCTTATATGTCCGTATTCCTTCCCATTTTCTTTATAATATTTTTTATAAAAGGGGAAAGAAACATAATTAAACTGTGTATGCATATCGTATTCGACATCCATAAACGGATGATCCAATAATAAAACATTTTGTGGCGGCTCTTTCAAAGATTGCATAAAACTGAAAAAGTCCATGCCAAATGAAGCTACAAAATGCTCCGCTTCCTGTTTATGAAGATATATAAAATCTCTTTTACCATGTTTCAATGCAAACCCCTCCGGCATGTGTTCATCATTAAGATGTTTAGATGGCGATTAGACTACTCTTTCTCCAGTCAACCCTATATCTTATTACCCATTCTTTGTTCAAGTTATCCGTGTGAACTGTTTCTCTCTTATTTTAGACGATATAATACAAAAAAAGATTCAAAAAATCGTAAAAAAATTATATTGTAAAGTTGCTGTAACATTGGTAATCCTACAATCTATCAACAGAAAAGGATGTATAGGCATCATGCATATTTGTCTATTGCAATAATAATGAAGAAGATTTTTTATATAAGTCTTTAGTTTTAAAAATTCGAACACTTCCGTTAACTTTACATACTAAATTATATGACTTTTAGTACTACATTACTAAATTTTCGCCTTGACAACTTTTGATTTATTTCCCTTTTTCAGGAATAATCTACTTTACCTCATTGGTGTTAACTTTAAGAAGGAACCATCCCGTTCATTTAGTTTTGTCACATGATACGTTCCGGTAACCCAATCTTTCATTTGATTTTGATACCACTCGCTGCCCAAATGGCCTGACTGTCCGGGTCCAACTAAATGTGATGCCTTTGATAAATCGGAGAGATCTGCAACGAACCTCCAAGATCCCCCATGATTAATATCCCCCAGATTATTGTAAGCTGCCGCCTGAACAGTAACCGAACTTCCCCCGCTTTCCACTGCTCCTTTATAATTAAACACATATTGAAGGGGACTGACACTGGATAGAGGATGTCTAAATTGAATTTGATGGTAATCTCCCCACTTCCAATTAGAAAGATGTCCACCTTGTAGTTCCTTTCCTTTTACCACAGCTTTAGTCAAACTAGTTTCCAGCACCTTCTTTATACCGCCCTTTTCTTCCACCCATCTACTTTCTTCACCCTTTAGTGTTTTCCGGAGAAGTTGATCAACAGCCTGCTTTTTTCCTCTGAAAAGAGAAAGCATTTCATCAGATATTTCATCATCAAACAGGGTGTCCGAGATTTCCGTCATCCACAATTGAAATATCAATGGAGCCGCCATATCTTTGTCATCGATGTAATTCCAGTCCCGCAGAACACCAATAGCCGCATTTTCGTTATCCTCAGATATCTCTTCTAAAAATTTCGGCAAAAATTCCTCTGCCTGAAGGTTTAGTTGATCCATTTGCAAATCTTTCATACCTTCACTTGTTAAATCAGATTCACTTGAAAGAACATCATCAATTCTCATTTGGCGATAGGGCTGTGCCCAATCATGGCTTATATGATAGGGATACCTATCATCAGTCACTTTATTATTTGCTGTTGATATATACCCTTTTTCTGGATTAATGGTACGCGGTAATTCAGTAAACGGGATATATCCAGTCCATTCGTTTTCTCCAGTCCATCCTTCTATAGGCAAAAGAGCATCCTGCCCTTTTTTTCGTATAGGAATCTTCCCATTAGCTTTATAGGCAATGTTTCCATCCTTTGAAGCAAATACAAAATTTTGGGCCGGTGATTCAAAATCCTCCAAGGACTTTTCGAATTCGGTCCAATTTTTTGATTTACCCATATTAAGCACTGCCTCCAATTCATTGGAAGGCTGTAAGGCCGTCCACTTTAAAGCCAATACATGCTCCATGCCAGAGCTTTCCAGAAACTCCGAGATGACCGGACCATGACGTGTGATTGTTATCTTATAATCTTCTGCTTTATGTCCTTTAATATCAATCTTCTCATGAATCACTTCTGCCTTTTCCCATTTTTCTTTAAAAAGAAATTCGTCTTCTTGCTCAGGATTTCTTTTCTCAATATATAAATCCTGTACATCCGGCCCTACATTTGTGACACCCCATGCAATATCTTGATTATGACCAAGGATTATACCTGGAATGCCCGCAAAGATTACACCACTTACATTATAGCCGGGACCCTCCAAATGTGTTTGATACCAAACAGAAGGAGTGGCCAGTGATAAATGAGGGTCATTGGCCAATAAAGGAGCTCCGGTCTTGGTTTTCTCACCTGATATGACCCAATTATTACTTCCATTAAATTCATTAGGGACCACTGAAGCAGATAAACTGCTTTCTATGTCGATTTCATCCTTTGTTATATTTACGGGAGCTCCTGCAGGATAACTCGGGAATAATTCATAAGCCTTTTCTTTCGGAAAGTTTTGTAGTAAATAGTGGCGGAAAGCCTGATTATTCCAATTGCCGCCTAAATCAAAAGCCATATACTTTCCGATTGTCAATGAATCAATTGGTGTCCATTTTTCTGGTTCGTATCCTAGAAAAGTAAATTCGATTGGCCATTTTCCATCAGCCTTTCTCTCATTAATATAGGCATTCACACCATTTGCAAACGATTGCAGTATTTCTTTAGCTTCCTCTGAATAAACAGGATAAGAATCTTCAGCCGTTCTCCTCAGACCAAGCGTACGGAAATATTTATCGTTTTCAAGTGTTGACTCTCCAATTACTTCACTTAACCGGCCGGACGCCTGCCTTCTTGATAAATCCATTTGAAACATTCTGTCCTGTGCTTGAACGTATCCCTGAGCGAAAAATAGATCTTGGGTATCAATGGCCTTTATATGTGGTACGCCTTCTCGATCACGCAAGACGTCCACAGAATCATGTAATCCTTTCAACTCAAGCTCACCTTTTAATTGCGGCAAAGGTCGTTTGACAAAATATACCGCTCCCAGTGAACCAATCAAAAGAAAGGCTGCCATAATGGCTATAACCCATAAACTAATTTTCTTTCCTTTTGACATTCGTTTTCTCGGCGCTTCAATTTCCATTATATCCCACCCCTTATACTCCTTACATTCTATAAAAGATGAGAGTTTCCTTTATTTATTAAAGACATAATCTTACCTTCCATCCATCGTTACAAAAACTAAAAAAGCTGACAAACGAGTGTCAGCTTTTCTTGATCTTTATTTTAGTTTGATTCGTTGGAGGCGCAAGGCATTTAACACGACACTCACTGAACTAAACGCCATTGCTCCACCTGCCAGCCAAGGGGCAAGCAGTCCCATAAACGCAACGGGGATTCCGAGAGTATTATAGCCAAAAGCCCAAAATAGATTTTGTTTAATATTTCGCATCGTCTGTTTACTTAAATACAGCGCATCAGCAATTCCATTTAAATCACCCTTCATCAGGGTAATATCTGCTGCTTCCATCGCAATATCTGTGCCTGTTCCAATGGCAATACCCGTATCAGCCAATGCAAGAGCAGGTGCATCATTTATGCCGTCACCAACCATTGCCACTTTTCGGCCTTTAGATTGAATCCTTTTCACCTCTGTCGCCTTGCCCTCTGGAAGGACTTCAGCAATCACATTTCCTATACCTGCCTGCTTTGCGATAGCCTGGGCGGTTCTCTCATTATCACCAGTGATCATCCACACATCAATCCCCATATCCTTAAGGCGCTGTATGGCTTGTTGAGATGTCTCTTTAATGGTATCTGCCACCGCAATGATTCCAGCAATATTCCCATCAACAGCTACAATCATCGCCGTTTTCCCTTTTTCCTCAAGTTTCTCCATGACTGATGTAACGAGGGTACTATCTATTTTGTGATTCATCATCCATTTTCTCGTCCCCACCAGGACTAGATTTTGTCCAACAGTTGCTTGGATTCCATATCCAGGATTGCTTTGAAAATCGACCGCTTCGGCAATTTCATACTCTCGTTCAACAGCCGCTTCCACAATTGCCTGCGCAAGTGGATGTTCGGATGGTTTCTCCGCAGCCGCAACCAGTTTTAGCAACTGTGCGTGATCCCATTCACCAATTGGTTCTATATCAGTTAATACTGGCTTTCCATGTGTAATGGTTCCGGTCTTATCCAATATAACCGTATCAATCTGATGAGCGGTCTCTAAATGTTCTCCACCTTTAAATAAAATACCGTACTCAGCCGCCCGGCCCGATCCTGCCATGATGGATGTTGGTGTAGCTAAACCTAACGCACATGGACAGGCTATAACGAGTACAGCAATCATGTTTTCCAGTGCCGATGTAAAATTTCCTCGATCGACGATAAAATACCAAACCAAAAATGTTAAAATCGCTATACCCACGACAATCGGGACAAAGACTCCTGATATTTTATCAGCCAAACGCTGGATCGGCGCCTTTGATCCCTGCGCCTGTTCAACTACTCTAATAATTTGGGAGAGGGCAGTATCTTTGCCGACTTTAAGGGCCTGTATTTTTAGTGAACCATTTTTATTAATAGTGGCACCGAATACGTAATCGTCCCTATTTTTATCTACAGGGACACTTTCGCCAGTTAACATCGATTCATCCACTGCAGAACTTCCCTCTATTACCTGCCCGTCTACAGGGATGCGTTCCCCTGGTTTCACATAGATTATGTCCCCTTTTATCACATCAGAAAGAGGGATCTTTATTTCTTTTTGATTCCGTATTACGATCGCCGTCTTAGGCTGTAACCCTATCAGCTTTTTAATCGCATCCGAAGAGCGTCCTTTTGCCTTGGCTTCAAATAATTTACCTAGCAAAATTAAAGTAATTAAAATGGCACTTGTTTCAAAATATAGATGCGGCATCTCCCCGTGATGGCTTCCACTCTTTACAATCGATTCATATAGACTATAAAAATAAGCTGACGACGTACCAAGCACCACTAATACATCCATGTTGGCACTGCCATTTCGCAAGGCTTTGTAGGCACCTTTATAAAATTGCCAACCAATAATAAATTGAACTGGTGTTGCCAAAGCCAGCTGTACCCAAGGATTCAGCAATATATCTGGCACATACATCCAGGATGTAAAGGAAAAATGAGCTACCATCGTCCACAATAATGGCAAAGAAAGAACTGCAGCCGCTATAAACTTAAATTGCTGTCTCTTAATAGCTGACTTTCTTGGATCGTCATCTTCTTGTGACTGTTGGTTTTTCGGGGCAGCTCCATATCCAAGCTTTTCTATTTTGGCAATTAGATTCTTTTCAGATATCTCTTCACCGGTATATTCAATTGTGCCTGTTTCCAAAGCAAGATTTACATTGGCATCCAGGACACCCTCCGTCTTATTCAGCACCTTTTCAATCCTGGCTGAACAGGCCGCACAGGTCATTCCGGTAATAACCAATTCAGATTTTTTCGTCGCTACGCCATACCCTATCTTTTCTATTTTTTCTTTTATATCTTTCGCTGATATAAGAGTCGGATCATATTTAATGGCGGAGGTTTCGGTAGCTAAGTTCACATTCGCCTCTTGAATCCCCTCCATTTTGCCCAGTACCTTTTCGATCCTCGCCGAACAAGCTGCACAGGTCATCCCTGTAATCTGATATTGAATTTGCTTCATGTTTTCACCACCTTATTGATCGCTTTCACCTGATAAGCCCAAAATGGTGAACAGCTTAGCTTTAACATCAATCAATCTTAATTGACATCATATCCTTGGTCATCAATGGTTTCCTTAATTGTTTGCAGATTAATCAGAGCCGGGTCATATTGGACTTCAACTTTCCCCGTCTCTAATGTAACGGTTACGGATGTAACCCCATTTAAATCACCAACACTGCTTTCCACCGCTTTTACACAATGCCCGCAAGACATCCCTTTTACATCTAAAATTGTTGTTTCCATTGTAATTCCTCCTATTTTTTCATTAATTTTTGTATAGTTATCAATACTTCATCGAGGACTTCCATATCACCTTGCTGAATCCGTTCTGCTACACACGATTTCATATGGCCTTCGAGCATCAGCTTCCCAACGGCATTCAAGGCTGATTGCGTAGCGGCGATTTGAGTA
>JAZUQD010000197.1:0-11425 GCA_045605505.1 Pradoshia sp. | reverse complement strand
AGGACTGGATTCAATATGGAGATTTTCATGAAGAGAGCGGGTATGTGGCAATGAAGGAAATAGTGCAATCTAAAAGCTTACCTGAGGCTATTTTTGCGACATCAGATATGATGGCACTTGGAGCATTGCAAGCGATTAAAGATGCAGGCTTAAACTGTCCAGACGATATCCGGTTAATTGGCTGTGATGATATTGCAGCCTGCCGTTATAGTCATCCAAAATTAACAACGGTGAAGCAGGATAAAGAAAAGTTCGGTAAATTATCCGCTTATATGCTAGATGATTTAATTAATGAGAGATCTCAATTAAAACCTGTATTTATTGACTCAGAATTAATTGTTCGGGAATCGTGCTGAAAAATGTCTCTGATCTTGTAAAAAATTTTGGTGAAAAATCCACTGCTAATAAACAGAGGATTTGGACCATTAAATTTAAAAAATTGAGCAGCTGGAGGTTATATGGTGAGTTACTACGTGGTACTTGATGTTGGAGGTTCTGCCATTAAATATGCTCTCATGGATGAAACGGGTTGTTTTATAGAAAAATCCTCCCTTCCGACTCCTAAAAAGAGTCTCGCCAAATTTATGGATACGGTGGATTCAATCGTGAAAGAGTTTAAAAAAAAGTATCAGTTAAAAGGTCTGGCTGTGAGCATGCCGGGTGCCGTGAATGTGGAGACAGGAATGATTGAGGGAATTACAGCCCTTCCTTATATTCATGGGCCCAATATGAAGGACCTTCTTCATGAGCGAACAGAGTTACCGGTTGAATTGGAGAATGACGCAAATTGTGCTGGACTAGCTGAAGGCTGGATTGGTGCAGCAAAGGATGTAAAGGATTATCTATGTTTGGTAATTGGCACGGGCATTGGCGGTGCAGTGGTTCTTGATAAAAAGGTTCGACACGGAAAAAATGGGTTTGCCGGAGAATTCGGATATATGATGATGGAGAACTATCTGGGGACGCAACCAGTAGAAACCTATAGCACGTTGGCAGCGGTAGGTGGATTAATCAAGCAGGTGGCTAAACGAAAAGGCATGGACCCCGATGCTCTTACCGGTAAGCTGATATTTGAGCTTGCTGAAAGTGGAGATACGGAAGTACAGGAGGAAATTGATAAGTTCATGCGGCGGCTTGCTGTCGGCATCTACAATCTACAATTTATCCTTGATCCAGAGAAGATTTTGATTGGCGGTGCCATCAGTAATCGCGAGGGATTTATCAATCAGATTAATGAAACCTTAAACGACATGAAATATGATAACGAAGGATTAACAGTCAAAGTCGAAAGATGTCAGTTTGGAAATGACTCCAATCTAATCGGTGCTTTGTACCATTTTTTACAGCGGCAGAAGGATTCCATTTTGGTTTAAAGCTAGATTACGAGAGTGTCTATGTGACAAGTTGATAAAAGAAATGAAGCAACATTTGACGGAAGGGAGACTAAAACGCTTATGTATAAAACAGTTAAACCATTTCCAAAAGACTTTTTATGGGGAGCCGCTTCCGCTGCCTATCAAATTGAAGGAGCATGGGATATAGACGGGAAAGGGATTAGTAATTGGGACCAGTTTGTACGTATCCCAGGTAAGACCTATAAAGGGACTACAGGAGATGTGGCTGTAGACCACTATCATCGTTATAAGGAAGATGTCCGTTTAATGGCGGAAATGGGGTTAAAGACTTACCGTTTTTCAGTATCGTGGGCGCGTATTTTTCCAAATGGAAGAGGTGAAATCAACGAGCAGGGCCTCGCCTTTTATGATGATTTAATTAATGAGCTGCGTAACTATCAAATTGAGCCGATTCTAACCTTGTACCATTGGGATTTGCCACAGGCACTTCAGGATGAATATGGCGGTTGGGAGTCCCGAAGAATCATTGAGGACTTTACAAATTATAGTGTGGAATGTTTTAAACGCTTTGGAGACCGCGTGAAGTATTGGGTTAGCTTAAATGAACAAAATATTTTTACTAGCCATGGATATGAAAAAGGATCACATCCGCCAGGTGTAAAAGATAAGAAGCTGTTCTATCAGGTAAATCATCACGCAAATTTGGCCAATGCCAGTGTCATCAAAGCGTTCCGTCACTATGTACCGGATGGTCAGATTGGTCCAAGCTTTGCTTATGGACCAGCTTACCCGGCTTCTTCAAAGCCAGAAGATATTTTGGCTGCAGAGAATGCTGAGGAGCTCAATAGCCATTGGTGGATGGATATTTATACTTGGGGAAAATATCCGAAGGCAGCATGGAACTACTTAGTGGAAGAAGGCCTTGCGCCAGAAGTGGAAGAGGGAGACTTTGCCTTATTAAGAGAGGGTAAGCCAGACTTTATGGGCTTAAACTATTATCAAAGCACAACTTTTGAAGTCAATCCATTAGACGGTGTGGGCTCCGGTGAAATGAATACAACCGGCATCAAAGGGACATCAAAGGACTCAGGGATTCCAGGGTTATTTAAAACAACGAAGAATCCAAATCTTGAACGGACCAATTGGGATTGGAATATTGATCCGCAAGGGTTAAGAGTTGCGCTTCGCCGAATCACAAACCGATATGATTTGCCGATACTGATAAGTGAAAACGGGCTCGGTGAATTCGATCAGGTAGAAGCGGGGGATCAAATCCATGATGATTATCGGATTGCTTATCTTCGTGCACATGTGGAAGCGATACAAGACGCCATTTCCGATGGTGCCGAAGTGATTGGGTATTGTGTCTGGTCCTTCACGGATCTATTAAGCTGGCTAAACGGTTTCCAAAAACGCTACGGATTCGTCTATGTCAATCAACACGAAGAAGGAACCCATGACCTCCGTCGTATCAAAAAAGATAGTTTCTATTGGTACAAGCAAGTTATTGAATCGAACGGAATTTAAGAAGAGAAAAATGGCAAATTAAACGACGACCCTAGTTTTTACTAGGGTCGTCGTTTTGATGAATGGACACAAATTATTTTAATCCAAAGCCACTTATTGGATGTGGAATATATGGTTCTTCCAAATACGCTATTTCTTCAGGGGTTAATTTAATGGAAAGTGAAGCAACCGAATCCTCGAGATGAGAGATCTTGGTAGCGGCTATAATAGGAGCTGTTACTGGTTTTTTCTATAATAACCAGGCAAGTGCTATTTGAACATGCGGCACTCCTCGTTTAGCTTTCTGAATCTGATCAGTTTCAGAGCGCAATGTTTTTCTGTCCAATCACGGGTCAGCCTTCCTGAGGCCAATGGGCTGTATGGAGTTACTCCGATTCTTTCTATTCTTATTAGAACCCCTGTTACATTAACTGGCCGTTCGCCTGAATAAAGAAATTGGATTGTTTGTAGTTATAAGTGACCTTTGAAAAATCAAATGGCTGCCCATTGGTTAAATGAAAAACACTTTCGATACAAAACTTAGGGTCGCAAGGCTCTAACCCTAAAAGCTCTGCTTCTTCACTGTTTAATTTGTCGGCTTGAAGGAACATATCTGTAAAGCCAATCTTCAGCCCGAGGCCTTCACGAATGTAATCAAATATCGATTCTGTAACAATTTCCTTATTTAAATAGGTAATAATCTCTTTATTAAAATAAGAGTGCTCAATACATAATGTTTCTCCGTTAATGTAGCGAATTCTTTTGACAGAATAGACGTCTTGATCCGGTTCGATATTTAAGTTATCCATGATTTCTTGTGTTGGTTTAATAACCTCTAATTCTATGACCTTTGATGTTAATTGATAATCTTCAAGGTCTTTTTTAAACCCTTGGTTGGAAAGAAGGCTAATATAACCTTTCCTTTTATGACGTCTAACAAAGATACCGCTTCCGCGAACTTGAAAAACGACTCCTTTTTTCTCCAATAGATCTAAAGATTTCGTGATTGTACTCTTACTTACCCCATACTGCGCCATTAATGTTTCTAGGATTGGCAATTTTTCACCTTGCTGAAGGTCATGGGTCTCTATATATTTTTCTATTTCATTTGCTATCTGCTGGTATTTTAACATGACCGCTTCCTCAACTTATCGATATTTTTACCACATTATAACATAACTCTATCAAATAAATTAGGTACAAATAAAAATATTGTATATGTATTGTAAAATTATACCGATACAATTATAATGAAAACGTAAACATTGGTTTTACATACAATTTTTACTATAAATATCAGATTAGGAGGACAGGATATGTCGACTAAAGTGAGAGATTATCCTAAGTTGGCAAAAGACATTTTGGCAGCGGTCGGTGGAGAAGAAAATGTAATTGGAGTAACACGCTGTGCTACGAGATTGCGTTTAGTGTTAAAGAGATCTAACCCAAAAGCAAAAGATACGGTTGCCTCATTACCAGGTGTTATTACCGTGGTAGAAAACAACGGCCAATTTCAGGTTGTCATTGGTCAGCATGTCGGTGATGTTTATGATGAATTTATCCAACTAGTAAACATTGAAACTACTAATGATGAAGATGAGAATAAGGGGACGATTTTAAATCGTATTATTGCCACTATGTCGGCGGTGTTCGCTCCTTTTATATATGTCTTAGCAGCTGCCGGTATTCTGCAGGGTGCTTTAATCATTATTAATCTATTTTTCGAGGATTTTGCTAATACAGGTACATATCAGGTATTAAGCTTTATGTCTTGGGCACCATTTACTTTCCTCCCAATATTTATTGCCATCACGGCATCGAAACATTTTAAGACAAATACATTTATTGCAGTTGCCAGTGTGGCGGCACTTGTCAGTCCGACCTGGGCAGATATGGCTGTACAAATTGCAGAAGGAAAGACGATTACATTTTTAGGTATTGCTTTATCAGAGACAACTTATACATCATCTGTGCTACCGCCATTATTTCTAGTCTGGATTATGTCATACCTTGAAAAATTCTTAAACAAGCGCATGAATGAAGTCATCAAGCCATTATTTGTACCACTCATCTGTATGGTGGTTATGGTACCGTTAACAATTCTCTTAATCGGTCCACTAACAACTGCAGGGGCGAATGGAATTGCTGACGGATATAATTTCTTGGCTGAGCATGTCCCAGCATTGGCCGGAGCTATTATTGGGGGCTTTTGGCAAGTGATTGTCATTTTCGGTGTCCATTGGGGTATTACACCAATGGTTATGGCAAACTTTGATTTATACGGCCGTGATTCATTCCAGGCTTATCAAACTATTGCTGTTATCGCGCAAGTAGGTGCCGTTATTGGGGTTTATATAAAAGCAAAGAGTCAGGAAGTAAGAAAAGTCAGTGTTTCGGCAGGGATAACAGGGATTTTCGGTATAACAGAGCCGGCAATTTATGGTGTTACTTTAAGATTTAAGAAACCGTTTATCTTTGGATGTATTTCAGGAGCAGTTGGAGCCATTGTTGCAAGTTTCTTCAATCCATATTATTTTGCATATGCAGGGCTGCCTGGTCCGTTAACAATTGTAAACGGAATTAATGAAAAATTCCCAACATCAATCTGGGGGATATTAATCGGGGTAGCAATTGCGATTATTCTTCCTATTATATTGATTCAAATTTTTGGCTATGGCGATGATACAGCCAAACAAGCGGAAAATGCAAATGATTCTGTAAAACAGGAAGGTATCGTGAACCAGTCAGATTTTAATGAAGAAGTAGTATTTTCACCGCTTAGCGGAACAATGATTCCTTTATCTGAAGTACCAGATCCAGTCTTCAGCTCTGGTGCAATGGGTGAAGGTATTGCGATTGAACCATCAGACAACAAATTATATGGTCCCTTTGATGGAACAGTTGTGATGGTGGCACCGACTAAGCACGCAATTGGTCTCCGTTCGGATACAGGGGTCGAAATGCTTGTTCATATCGGGCTTGATACTGTTAAATTGGAAGGCACGCCATTTGAATTGAAGGTGAAAGAAGGAGATAGATTCCTTCAAAATGATGTCCTGTTGGAGTTTAATAAAGAATTGATTGAAAAACAGGGCCTTAAAACAGTAACTCCAATCATTATTACAAATACACCATCTTTCCAAAAAATTATCATTGAAGATGAGAAAAACCTATTATCAAATCAGAAAATATTCACAGTTGTGAAATAGAGGAGGAATTTAGAATGAGTAAGTTACCAGAAGGTTTTCTTTGGGGCGGAGCTTTAGCTGCTCACCAATTCGAAGGTGGTTGGAATGCGGGAGGCAAGGGGCCGAGTGTAGTTGACGTCATGACTGCAGGGGCTCACGGGACCCCGAGAAAAATCACTGATACCATTGAAGAAAGCGAATTTTATCCAAACCATGAAGCAATTGATTTTTACAATCGCTATAAAGAAGATATTGCGATGTTTGCAGAGATGGGATTGAAATGTTTGCGTACGTCTATCGGATGGAGCCGTATTTTTCCAAAGGGAGATGAAACTGAACCGAATGAAGCAGGTCTTCAATTCTATGATAATGTGTTTGATGAATTGCTCAAGTATGGCATCGAACCAGTAATCACTTTATCTCATTTTGAAATGCCTCTGCATCTGGCAAGAGAATATGGAGGTTTCCGTAATCGTGAAGTTGTTGGTTTCTTTGAAAAATTTGCTGAAACCTGCTTTAAACGATACAAGGATAAAGTGAAATATTGGATGACATTTAATGAAATCAATAACCAAATGGATGTGAACAATCCAATTTTCCTATGGACTAACTCGGGCGTGTTAGTGAAGGAAGGCGAAAATGCCAAAGAGGTTATGTATCAAACAGCGCACCATGAGTTATTGGCAAGTGCATTGGCGGTAGCAAAGGGTAAGCAAATTAATCCTGAATTCCAGATTGGAGCAATGGTGTCACATGTTCCGATTTATCCGTATTCCTGCAATCCGGAAGACATCATGCTTGCGGAAGAGGAGATGCGCCAACGCTATTTCTTCCCAGATGTCCAGGTACGCGGCTATTATCCGTCTTACGCGCTTAAAGAATTTCAACGAGAAGGCTACAATATCCAAATGGAAGAAGGCGACGAGGAAATTCTCCGGAACGGGACTGTTGATTATCTTGGCTTCAGCTATTATATGTCAACAACGGTAAAAAGTGATGTTCAGAACGATAATACGGGTGACGTCGTGAACGGTGGTTTACCGAATGGCGTGGAAAATCCTTATATCAAAGCAAGTGATTGGGGCTGGTCGATTGACCCGACAGGATTACGTTATACATTAAACCGTTTCTATGACCGTTATCAAATTCCACTATTTATTGTTGAAAACGGCTTTGGAGCGATAGATGTGATGGAAGAGGATGGTTTCATTCACGATGCTGAAAGGATCGCCTATTTAAAATCGCATATTGAGGCTTTGGAAAAAGCAGTTACGTATGATGGTGTAGATTTAATCGGTTATACACCGTGGGGCATCATTGATATTGTATCCTTTACAACTGGGGAAATGAAAAAGCGTTACGGTATGATTTATGTTGACCGAGACAACGAAGGAAAAGGAACAATGAAACGATTTAAAAAGGATTCCTTTGATTGGTACAAAAAGGTGATCGAAACTAATGGAGAAATTTTATAACCATTAACTATTAGCTTCCTTAATATCTTGTTAATAATGTGATTTTAGGGAAGTTAGCTTAAACACTATATAGAATCATTACTCAAGGAAACCTGTATAACGTTCTAGTTATGCAGGTTTTTGAGCAATGATTTGTGATCAGCTAAGACATACTTGTATTTAAGTCCATCAATTAAGAACATGAAGTATTTCTGAACAGAGTTGAAGTTTAGTAGCGATAGTTAGCTAAAATGGTACTCTTAATGGAGGTAAGCTAATGATTAAGCTAGTGTTGACTGATATGGATGGGACATTTTTGAATAATAGCGGTAACTTTAATCGGAAATTGTATAGAGAAGTAAAAAAGATCATGAAGGAAAAAGGAGTTGTTTTTGCTCCTGTTACGGGTAAGCAATGTGAGCGAGTAGAAGAGTTATTTGGCGAAAATGCAAATGATTTATGGATTTTGGGTGATAGCGCAACCCGAATTAAGCATAACGGAGAATTTGTTTATGAATCGCTATTAAGTAAAAAACTAGGACTCGAGATTATCCAATTACTTGAGGAAATAAGCATTGATCATACTATTATTGCTTGCACAAGGTCCGGTGCCGTAATAAGAGATAATTTATCCCTTAAGGAAACAGCAATCGTCAGAAAATCCTATACGCAAGTAAGACAAGTATCCAATTTTAATGAGATAACAGATGATTTTGTGAAAATTACTATTCATGATCCATTGCTCAACTGTTTTGAGACAAGGGAGAAACTCTCCCAGTTTTTCGAGTCTGCGTATATCGTCGCATCTGAAGAGGCTTGGATTGATATAGCTAACGCGAATGTACATAAGGGAACTACTGTTGAACATCTGCAGCGAATTTTGAATGTCACACCGGATGAAACAATGACATTTGGTGATGGATACAATGATATAGAGCTCATGACTCGCAGCAATTACAGCTTTGCAGTCCGAAATGCTGTTGACAAATTAAAGGATGCAGCTAATTACATCACTCGTTCCAATGAAGAAGACGCTGTGATGAACACAATCATTCATCTGTTATCCTTACAGGGCAAATAATCACGAAATGGAAAATATATGTCTTAATAAAGAAACCTCATATGTAAACTAGATTTCAACATACATAATTAAATCAGCAGGGAGAATTTTTCATTGAATATTTTTGATGCACTGAATATTTTTTACAGAGAAGATACAATTACAGATTTTCTTGTTAATTGTTTTAAAGATTCTAAGGAATTTTTAAAACAATTTTTAAATGAATCGAGTATCTATTTAAATGAACATACTGAATTTTATATTGATACACGTGTTGGCTTGGGGGAAAGCATCGGCACGCCTGATATTCTGATTCGAGCATTAACAGATGACGAAATGAGACTAATTATTGTAGAAAATAAAATGGGTGCTTCTGAGGGATTTGAACAGACGCAGCGTTATGAATCCCAGGAAGCACGAACCCGAATAGCCAAAAAATATAATATTGCAATCGATCAGATAGAATTTCATTATATCTTTCTAGCACTAGATTCAACAGTAAAGCCTAAAAGTTCACAATTTATATTTTTAAATTACGATACTTTTTTAAGAAGAGAATGGCCTCTAAAAGAGGAAAAGCTAAAACTTTTATTTGAAGATTTCCAACAGAAGCTCAAGCAATTTTATGAGCCTATCATTAGACCATTGGAAAGTCTTGAATTAAATATAGATATGGACGGAATGCAACGCAAGATTTGTTGGCAAAAAGTATTATTTGATGCTTTTTATTCGAATAATGAACTACTTTTAGATTGGGGAGAAGCTGCCGGAGCAGGCCGCAGCAATTTTATTTTTTTAGTTTCAAAATCAAGTTGGACAAGTGGTAAGTCATTCAAAGAAGTAGATCTGGCTCAAACGTTTAATGTTCATATTGATACATATATTAATATGTTAGATGAAGGAAATAAGCGTGTGAAGGAAATTGGGATACGCTTTGAGTCATATCCATATGAGCCACATAGCAAAATTAAAGACTTACCATATTATGTATGTTTTATGGAGAATAAACGGATATTCAGTGAAAGATTATTTGAAAAGGCAATTAATCGTGGGATTCCTGCAAAGCGTAAAAATACTAAATTACTTACAATGACAATCCCAATAGAAGCGTCAACAGTTCGCGAAACTGTACAAAATATAAAACTACAATTTACTTCAATAGAACATTGTATAGATGATGTGATTAGTGAAATGAAAACGGAGAATTTAATTAAATAGCTTGGGAGTTTCATATATTAATATAAGAGAATTATTGGAAATAAATTGTTTTGAATCCTTAAATAAAGATAGCCGAGGGTGAAGATAATCTACTGTTGTGACGCAGGTTTAAAAGTAGTTAGAATTGAAGAATTATTGAGATAGCTATATGATTAAATTAAATAGATAATTGATTGCAAATAGTTATGTCTTAATAATAATCTATGATAATTTTAGTACTTCCTTTAATTGATCCGGGAGCGGTCTATAAGATTTATTTATTGATTCGAGTAAGGGTCCATTGGGCACTCTATGAATGGGTGATCATAAGATAGAAAGGTTGATAGATATGAAAATTATCGTTTTTGGTGCAACTGGTGGTGTAGGTCAATCTGTTGTGCGTCAAGGAGTTGAGGCTGGTTTTGAAGTAACGGCGTTTGTACGTACTCCATCAAAGCTAGACTTTTCACATGAAAATTTAAAGATTATACAGGGAAATGCTTTCAATCAAGAAGAAGTCTCAAGCGCGATTGCGGGTCATGATGCTGTTGTATCTTGCTTAGGTTCGAATCAGGGGATGAAAAAATCAACCGAGCTTCAAGAGATGATTAAACATATTGTTACCGGTATGAAGGAGCATAATGTAGAGCGAATTATCTACACTGCATCTGCGGGTATCCATAAAGAATTAACAGGGATAAGCGGCAAATTAGTCATGAGAATGCTTAGGAATCCTCTAATCGATCATCGGGCTGCAGTTGATTATATCCAAGCGCATGGATTGAACTACACCATTGTTCGACCGATGGGGCTAACGAATAATCCCTTTACAGGAAAGTACAGAGAATCTGCAACAAGTGTACCAGAGAAATCAAAATCAATTCCACGTGCTGATGTAGCCCATTTTATCGTAAAAGCATTACGAGATAGAAGTTATGATCATACGTCAATTGGAATTTCTACTTGAGTAAGTTATATAACGCGTACTTTTTAACCGTAGAATGATGGTTAAATTAAGGTTTTTTCAAAACAGCACAAGTTTTATTAAGTCTCCAAAAAAAGGAGGCTATAAAAAAGTTATTTTAGTAGATAATTCTGGTATAGCTATAATATAAGTAGTTTATTTCATCCCTGCTATCACTTATCCTAGCAGAAATAGTGACATGTTAAGCATAGGTTTTTCCATTTTGGACAGTAAAGATAAATTAAATAGATATTTAGTAAATGTTCTAAAGGCCGTTTAAGGAGCAGTCATCTTAACACATAGTTTGATGACTGCTCTTTTTTTAAAACGTTCAAACAAAGTGGATAGCAGCATTGATTGAATTTATAGAAAAATTTCCAACTTCACTATATGTAGTATATGTCCTTATAGGATCGAAAACGATAATGCCAATAGCTAAGTAATTTATATCCGGAAAAGCCGAAGATTATGGTGATTTTTCAGTTGGGCAAGCCAAAGAAAATTTTGTTGCATGAAGGCATGTTTTTGAGAAACTAAATAGTTTAACTTTTAAATCTAAATTGAAAGAAATTCTGAGATTAGCTTCGGGTAATCCTTTTGGAAGGGCAGCATTTGAAGTCAAAGGGAGCGCGTTTACAAGGGTGTTATACAATGTTTATCAGATAAACAAAGAAGGTAAACATCTTTCTCTCAATAGTGTT
>JAZUQD010000196.1:0-1781 GCA_045605505.1 Pradoshia sp. | reverse complement strand
TAGGAGAGGAAGAAATAAGTCGTTTTGATTTGAGTAGAAAGAAATAATAGCTATCTTGTTTGTGTTTAGCAATAGCTTTATAAATTAATCCTGCAAAGAAAAATATAAAGGCCCGGCTATAAACCGAGCTAATTTTTAGTTGATTGCCCTGACAGTTTATCCAATTTACTTTCAATTCGATCTAGCTGTTCCTTCCGCTTTTTTGAAGAACGAAAGAAAGATACAATCATAGTAATAAAAAAGATAACAACTAAAATTGAGATTAACTGAAAAATGATGTCACCGATGTTCCACATAAAATCCACCTCACTTTAGAATATTATACCATTTTGCTGTCGGTAATTTTCGTATGAATCTATTAAGTTAAGAGTAAATAAATCATTTATCACCTATGTGTGTGTTGCCATTCTATATAAAATTTTTGTAATATTATGAACTCTTAAAGGGGGTGAAATATTCTTGATAGCTGAAATGACCTATCAGGTCCGTGTGGCTGATTTTGAACAAGGCAGGAGATGGTATGAAGTATTTTTGAACAGGGCACCAGATTTTGTACCGCATGCTGGTTTTGCGGAGTGGGAGATCATTCCCGGGGGCTGGCTGCAAGTCGCTAAAGGGACACCGGCAGAAGGAAGTGGTCCGCTTCGGCTTGAGGTTACATCTATAGAAAAAGAAAGACAAAGAATGATAGAAGAGCTGCATATTGATTTTTTTGAAATCTACTCCCGTGAAGAAGTACCGGTTAAATGGGCCACATTTACAGATCCATGGGGAAATCGTTTAGGCTTCTTTGAAAATATGAACGAAGAAATGCAGCAACCTAAATACAATTAGATTAAGAGGAAAAAAGGATGGAGTATTTATTAAGAAAACGTACCGAAGAGGATATAGAGGACTTTTTATCATGGACGTACGATGATATGTATTCGTTTTACGATAATTCGATTCAGCCAGAAAAGATAGATGGCTTTAGGCAAAGTGTTCAGAAAGAACGAGAATTATCGGTAGTAAATGAATGTGAGGAGCTTGTAGGGAACTGCGAGTTTTTTGATGTAAGTGATGAGGATGAAGCAGAGATACTGGCAGTTGGAATTCAGATGAAGCCCTCTCTGACTGGAAAAGGACATGGTCCTGCTTTCTTCCATGCCATTGTGGAGCAAGGGAGATCCCTTTTTCATTATCACCATTTAGAATTGGCGGTAGTCGACTTTAATCATCGGGCCATTAAAGTGTATGAAAGAGAAGGATTTCAGCAAGTAGGAGAATTCATGAATGACATAAGAGGAGAATCATATCGATTTATCATTATGGCGAAGGATTGGTAATGACCAGATCGATTACAGGAGAGATGGTTATGAAAAATAAGTTAATAAGAGTTGGTACATTTTATATTCCTGTAAGGGATGTTAAAGAGTCTTCAGCATGGTATGTGGATAAGCTTGGAGCAGAATTAAGCTATGAAGATGAGGATAAAGCGATTATTAATCTTGCAAATCAAAGCTTTTTCCTTGTTCAAGCACCAGATGGTGAAAGTTCTAATTTTATAGATAAGCATGGAAATGAACGCTTTTCGATCACATTTGAAGTAGATGGATTGGAAAAGTTAACAGAGCTTCATATGGAATTAATGGAGAAGAATGTAAGGGTAGGGGACATTGAAGATCGAGGACACCCTGGACGGAATTTTGTTTTTTATGATTTAGATGGTCATGTATTTGATGTCTGGAGTGAATTAAGTCCACGATTTAAGGACAACTATTCGCTGTAAGGCATTATCTATC
>JAZUQD010000195.1:0-1974 GCA_045605505.1 Pradoshia sp. | reverse complement strand
TTTTATCCATAAATCTATCAATTCTCCGGTTCAATTTTACTCGAAAATCATTATAAGCTGAAGGCCAATCTGGATTTTCAGTTACCGGAAAATCATGAACGGATGTAATATTGTTGACCGTATCCAAGAGGACGTAGGTTTAGTTCTAACTAATTAATCAAATGATTGTAAAAAAATACACATCTATTCTACATTGTGTATAATATCGCAATCTGTTATATTAAAATAACAATAATAGAATAGTACCTTATCATTCCGATGGGGTAGAGGTGCAGGCTTCAAGAGTAAGCTATGTGAGGATGACAACAGAGAGCATAGCTGAAAGGGGAGACTGCCGAAGCAAGTTGATTAGTCAAAAATGAATTTGCTGGGGTTGTTTTGAACAAAAGCAACACTGTCATTATAAGAGGTTCTTATAATGAGGAGCTACAGGTCGTGATGGAGAAAGAAAAGCTGATACAGGGCTGCAGTAGATATTTCTCTAGTGCAGCCCTTCTTTATTTTCTTTTATGTTCAAGCAAAGAGGGCAAGTATACAGCACTCACGGCGGGTTGCCTCTAATTATTTGAAGGAGGAAAAAATGGAAGCGACAGTTTATACAATCATTCCCCCCTTATTAGCCATTTTAATGGTGGCTGTAACACGGAAGGTTTTATTATCCCTTGGAGTCGGAATTGTAGCATCAGCTTTAATGCTTGCTGATTTTAAAATGGGAGAGACGTGTATCCTTATATGGGATGCTGTAAAAGGAATCTTTATTTCAGATGGATCACTTAATGTATCCAATATATATATTATTTTATTCTTGCTCATCCTTGGTGTTATTACTGCCTTTATATCCATATCAGGTGGGAGCCGTGCTTTTGGCGAATGGGCGGTGAAGCATGTAAAAACAAGAGTAGGTGCACAATTAGTAGCGGCATTACTTGGAATACTGATTTTTATTGATGATTATTTTAATGCCTTGGCAGTTGGTCAAGTATCACGTCCGATTACAGACAGGCATAAGATACCGAGAGCTAAACTTGCCTATCTGATTGACTCTACCTCTGCTCCCATCTGTGTAATCATGCCGGTTTCCAGCTGGGGAGCTTATATTATTGCATTGATTGGGGGCATTTTCGCTACACATCAAGTGACAGAATATGGTTCCTTATCAGCATTCATTCAAATGATTCCGATGAATTTTTATGCGATTGCAGCCTTAGCGATGGTATTTATTGTGATCTATCGTAACTGGAATATTGGTCCGATGAAATTACACGAGGAAAGAGCTGTAGAGGAGGGAATCCTATATAATCCGTCCAAAACAGTCCCGGGTGAATTAAAAGAAGATTTACCGAGAAGCACGACAGGCGGGGTCGGAGATTTGGTTATCCCCATTGTGTCTCTTATTTTTGGTACAGTAGCAGCAATGATTTGGACTGGCTACCAGGCAGTTGCCGGTCATGCGACACTTCTGACTATTTTTGAAAATACAGATGTCACGAAATCATTGGTGCTTGGTGGTACAATTGGCATTATTGTAACAATCATTATGTTTTTAAGACAAGTCTTTACTTTGAATGGAATATCTATAAATGTTTTCATGACAGGAGTAAAACACGGAATCGGTGCCATGCTACCGGCAGTTTATATTTTATTATTTGCCTGGACAATCGTCGATCTAATAGGAAAATTGGGAACTGGCCAGTATTTGGCTGGACTTGTACAAGATTTAAACTTAAATGTATCTTTCCTTCCATTACTTTTATTTTTAATAGCAGGATTGATGACATTTGCAACAGGTACATCGTGGGGATCGTTTGGTATTTTGCTTCCGATCGCGGGAGAAATCACTGCAGCGACAGATATTACAATGATACTACCAGCTATGGCAGCTGTTTTGGCAGGTGCGGTATTTGGTGACCATTGTTCCCCTATATCTGATACAACCATTCTTTCTTCCACGGGTGCCTGTGCCAATCATATCGA
>JAZUQD010000194.1:0-14812 GCA_045605505.1 Pradoshia sp. | reverse complement strand
TCTTTATCTGTCATTTCAGCCAGGTTTACAGCGGCCAAGTTACATACAGAATATGGTGCCAATGGTTGTTCTCCGCAAGGATTTGTCGCCACGACTTTTTGGCCATATGCTTTGGCATTTGTCATATCATTTGCATTATCTATAAAGAATATGCCCGGCTCTGCAGAATAAGTCGCGCAGATATTTATTAAATTCCAAAGTTCGCGCGCTTTAATTTTACGGTATACTCGAACAGCATATCCAAGTTTTTCCCATTCACGCACATCGCCGCAGTCTGCCCATTTTTCGTTATAGGCTTTCATTTCTTCTTTACTATAAGACTCTACATCTGGGAAACGAAGTTCATATTCCGCATCATTTTCAACGGCATCCATAAATTCTTTGGTTAAACACACAGATATATTGGCCCCTGTTAAGAAGTCAGGATTATGAACGGCGTCATTTCCACCAGCAGCAAGTTTCGCTTCTGCTTCCTTAATGATTGATTCATTAAATCCACCATAACCCGGGATAGATTTGTAGTTTAAAATGCCCTGATACATAGCTTCTTCTTGCATCGTTAATGGAGTAAACTTCAATTTTTCAGATGCATGTTTACGAATTTCTTCATCCTTGCTGACTTCCATTAGGAAACGCAAAATTTTTGGATTTTGCATTTTTGAAATGATAAATTCAACGATGTCTGGATGCCAATCAGATAGCATAATCATTTGGGCGCCTCGGCGGGAACCGCCCTGTTCAACTAAATGAGTTAATTTTGCTATATCATCGAGCCAGGAAACGGCTCCGGAGGATTTACCATTTACACCACGAGCCAGCGTATTTCTTGGACGCAGGGTAGAACCGTTTGTTCCGACACCGCCTCCGCGACTCATGATTTCCATTACTTGTTTGCGGTGCTCAGAAATTCCTTCACGGCTATCATTGATAAATGGCATAACATAGCAGTTAAAATAGGTTACTTCTGTTTCGGAGCCCGCACCATAAAGAACACGTCCTGCTGGAATGAAATTTGTTTGGACCAATTCATTATAGAATTTATCAAACCATTCCTTACGTTTTTCTTCACTTTTTTCAACTTGTGCCAAACCGCGTGCATTACGTTTAGCAATCTGTTCATAATAAATTTCAAGCGGTTTTTCAATTACGTCCAATGATTTACAAATTAAACCAGTTTTAATTTCATCATGCTTGTCCAAGGAAGAACGGAATTCTTCTTCAACCAATACATGTGCTTTCTTCGCTTCCCAATCTATATGTTGGATATAGCCAAGACCACGTGCGGGAAACTTAGGATCTTCTTTAATCGTTAGTACTACAAAATCTCCATCAGTAAGTGTAACCTTTTCAGTGTCTTTGAAGGAATAACGATCTATCATCACAAGCCTTGAAACACCCTTATACGTCTTATTCATGTCTGGAGTAATTGGAAATACTTGCGGAAATTGAGCGATATCTTTATTTAATCTTTCGACATTAATAGACAACTTGCGATTTGTAACTGTAGACAATTCGATCTCCCCTTCAACCAATAATATAATCTCGTATTTTTACCTGTTCTTGTTTAGTTCTAAATTCAATATCTGTTCTTAAATTCAATATCTCTACGTTATCATAGGCAACATTTTAATTCAACATATAGTGTTCTTGTTTTCGAGAAGCATACCACATATAGTGTTTGAGCATTTTATTCCTAAAATGTCAATCAATAAAATCTTATAAAAAACCAAGAAAACATGGGATTAAATCTGATTTTTACCTATTTTTGAACCTAATCAGGCAAAATCTAAAGCTTGCATATTCTGAAAATTAATTTGGCCTTATATAACAACGTTTTTTTTAATTTCGACATTAATTTTTTCTCAACCAGATTTTTTTCAGGAGAGGTCCATCATTTTCTTAGTCATTTGTAAATATACCATCTAATCTAATGAAGCTACAGTAAGATGATTGATATTCAGCTATTCAAAAACCTCTATTACTAACCTGTATAGATAGCCCTGGAGTATGTGGTTCCTATTAAAAAAATCATTATCCTATTACCAGAAAAAATTTTTGCCAGAAAAATATACGGACTGTATAATAGAAAAGTGAACAGAAAGAGAAAGTGGGGATTTTATTGCCAACATCACTAATTGTTTTAATAGTTTTGGTTGTGTTAATTATTGGATATTCAGTTTACAGCTATTTTTCCACCAAAAAAATGGTTACGACATTGTCCCAAGAGGAATTTAAAGCTGGCTATCGAAAAGCACAGTTAATAGATGTTCGTGAGCAAAAAGAATTTGAGGGCGGACATATTTTGGGTGCCCGCAACATACCTTCTACACAATTGAAAATGCGAATGAAGGAACTTCGTAAAGACAAGCCCGTTTATCTTTATTGTCAAAGTGGCATGAGAAGCACACGTGCTGCCCAAATGCTGTATAAAAAAGGCTATCATGATCTTTATCAACTTGAAGGCGGCTTCAAGCAATGGAAGGGCAAAATTAAAACAAAATAAACAAGAGGAGCCAATGCAAATCCGCATTGGCTCTATATAGTTAAAAGGATATTAAGTTGTTATGATTTCGGTTTATTACTGGCTATAAATTCATCCACTAAATTTTCAGCTGCTTTTTTATACAATTGGCTCATATGAGAAAGTGAAGCGATCAATAGGAATTTTTCAAAATACTCCATGTCGCATCCTTCTACATCGCCACCTAATTGTCTGCCTTCATCATTTGCCTCAGCTACACTCTCTAAAATGTCTTCTTTAAATTTAAGAGCATTCTGATCAGTCAGGCGCAAAAAGCTCGCATACAAAGCATCAATGTTTAAATCCTCTTCCATGATCTGAGTGTTCAAAGGACCAAGAATGGTCTTTATGTCATTTATAGACAAAGTCCCCTTCAACTGATAAATAAAGCTGATTAAGATCAAATGTCGCTTAGAATATTTTTTGTTTTTTATTGGGTAAAACACTTTTCCCTTAGCATAATTATTAATCATCGTTTTTGTTAAAACTTTCTCATCATCATTACGCTTAGACATTTTAAATTTGCTCTCGAACAATTGAATCACTTGATCCATATATAAATCTATATCTGGTATATCCTCTAATGTAATTTTATCTTCCAATCCTAGCTGATTGATAAATTCTTCATTGTTTTTCATTTTGTAACCCCTGTTTAATAATAGTATCTTTTATTATACCCTACCCATTAAAATATCTGTTAGGCTAAACAATTTTTTCG
The DNA here is from genome assembly GCA_045605505.1 of Pradoshia sp. GTDB lineage: Bacteria > Bacillota > Bacilli > Bacillales > Pradoshiaceae > Pradoshia. Next base: position 11,573 of record JAZUQD010000194.1, on the reverse strand, counting down.
CGCCTTTTACCCCTTGTGGTAACCCATTACAACTTCCTCCATCTCATAGGATGAGATTATATGTACCCCGCTTTTTTCCTGAATCGCATACAAATACATGGCTTCTGCAACGGTACTACCTTCAATAGGCTTATATCTCTTAAAAGGTCCCTTAAATAAAAATGGTAATGCTCTGCTAGCAAATGCAGCCAATTCCTCTCCAAGCCTGAACTCCTGCCTTTTACCCAATAAAAGGGACGGTTTAAAGATGGTCAGACTATTTAATTGAAGCTGTTTTAATGCGATCTCCAATTGTCCTTTTGTCTGGCTGTAAAATACACGGGAAGATTCGTCTGCCCCCATGGCTGAAATGATCAAAAATTGAGGAATCTGATGTTTCTTAGCATTCTCTGCCAGCATTAAGGGATAGTTGTAATCCACCATCCTAAATGCCTCTTTCGTCTTTGCTTTCTTAATGGTTGTTCCCAAACAACAAAAGATACAATCCACTTCATCGGGTATAGGCTCATGATCCAATTGTTCAAAGTCCGGAAAACACTCCTGAAACTTTGGATTCTGGATACCCATGGTAGTCCTTACCCATACAAATACCTTCGCAAATTCCGGAGAATCCAAAAGCGTAGTAACTAGTTCCTTCCCAACTAACCCGGTTGCACCGATTACTAATCCTACTTTACCAGCCAATTTACTTTCCTCCATCAACCTTATTTCCATTTCCTCTATTATAATCTATTTTGGCATGCATGAATTCCATTAAGGTTTGAGAAAATAACGATAGCACGATAAAAAGGGAGGATGTATATGAAAGAAGAAACTACCCATGAATATGTAGAACATCTGCATGAAAAGCAACAAAAAGCAGAAAAGAATCAAGCTAAGCAAGGCTATGGGCGTCCAAGCAAAAAACTTCCAAATAAACAGCATTAAGTCCATGAACCGAAGCCATGAGTTGTTTTCTCATGGCTTTTACTAGAGCGTCGTTATTTCTATCCCGTTTTATTTAGTCAGAGTTTTTTTAAATTTACAACTGTCATAAGAATTTACTAGAATCAGAGTATAAGTATTTCGTTAGTAAAATGTTTATAACAGGATCATTTTTAGTGGAAATGATTCGAACCTAATACATATATGATTGGAAATTGGGGGATTCATTATGCAGATTCGTGAAATTAAAGAAACGGACAATAGAACAATGGAACAAATAATCAAGCGCTCATTGGAATCATTTGAATTAAATATCCCAGGAACAGCCTATTTTGATCCCCAACTGGGAAATCTAGCCCAATTTTACAAGCAACAATCCAATGCAAAGTATTGGGTAGTGGTAAATGAACAAGATGAGGTAGTAGGCGGTGTCGGTATTGCTCCCTATGGGCTAAATTCGGATATTTGCGAGTTGCAAAAACTCTATATTAAACCCGAAGCTCAAGGTTTGGGTCTCTCAAAAAAACTGATGGAAATAGCACTCATATTCGCTATGGAACATTATACATACTGTTACTTAGAAACAGTAAAGAAACTTAAGACTGCTAATCTCCTTTACACCAAATTAGGTTTCCGGCAGCTTGAAAAACCGCTAGATGGCTCCGATCATAATGCAATGGATGCTTGGTATATAAAAAAATTACTATAAACACCTAGAACAATGATTAATTAATATAATGACAAAAAAGAGGGAGGAAATAAATATCGCCCCCTCTATTCACCTGTCTCTTTTTTCTCTAAAGTAGCAAGAGCTCACTCTATTCCGCCTTCATATCAACTGCGTGTGTTTTTCCTTCCAGGATATCTAGACTCAATTGAACCGACTCACCGATGGCTTTGTCAATATCATCCGGTTGTACACCAAAGTGATCAACAATGGTCTTTTTATCAATGAAAAGATTTTTCGTAAAAATCTTTGCGAATTCAGCCGTATCCAAGCCGAGCTCTATTCCGGCACTTTTTTGTTGTTCTGCTTTCGTCTTCATCGCTTCCGTATAATCCGCGGCAGGAATTGTTATGATATTTTTGTCCGGAGTTCCCATGTATTTGTGGAAAATACTCAACATCTCTTTCCATTCCATATTGTAATAGCCAACCGGATAATTACCGGTCTTCCCCTTTAATAAGGCACCTGAGATACATTCCCCGATTTGCTTCACAGTCACCATGGTTGTTCCACCTACAGGATACAGGACAGCTTCTTTCATATTTCGAATCTGTTCTACAAGGAAAACCCAAACAGGTTTACGCCCCGGCTGACTTCCAAAGACATAGGGTACCTCTAAGACTGCCACACTCATATTCTCGTCAGCGAAGGATAAGGCCATATCAGCCTGATCTACACGACTCCTTATATATGGATGATGGTTCGTTAATTCATATTCAGGTAATTCCCTATTAAAATAAGAAAAATATGATCCTAGTACAACTGAATGTTTCACTCCACATTCCTTTGCTATTTTTAACAGCCTTTCTAATGGCTTAATATTATATTTTTCGAAAAAGGAATAGATTGGTGACGGAGCTTCTATTCTTTCATCTACACCTGCTGCAAAAACAAACCCATCGCAACCTGTTAAATACTCGCGAATTTCTTCGTCTGTCAGCGTTAAATAATTTCCCAATGTAATCTTCATTTCTTCAGGAAGGTTACTGCCTTCAGGGATGGGTGGCAGGGATAATGTTACTACTTCATGCCCTTGTTCAATTAATACCCTTGCTCCTTCTGCCCCCAATAAACCCGTACCGCCAATCATAAATACTTTCATACTGGTTGCCTCCTCCGGTTATTCCTTTAAATCTTATCACCCCAAGAAGAAAAAGTATTTACCTAAAATTGTATTTTATGTGAAATGCATACAACCACATTTTCCCTTAGCCTCTTACCAGTAAACAAAAAAAGCTCACAGGAAAACCTGCAAGCTTATTCTTCAATCTCCTGAAGCATGACACTCTCGACATAATTGACAAAGCGGCGTAAATCCTGGGCGAGTTCACGGTTAATTTGTCCCTCTTCATACATGCGCTGGATCTCAGCACGTTCTGCCTCAATTGCTTTAAAACGCAATTCCTCTTTTTGCTGATCCATCATTACATTATTAGATCGGACAACAACCGGTTGCTTCAGTCTGTCAATCATTCTTCGATACTCATAAATGATAGATGAAACATGGGGATTATTTGTTTCTTCCCCATACGCTTCTAATTTCTGAATGGCACATTTCGTCGCCTGAATCTGAATATCACGCATATCATTTAACAGTACAGCCGCCTTTTCATTATCCTTAGATTTTCTGCGCCTATATTGTTTATATTTTCTTACTAATTGACCAAGCAATGTTGTTATTTTAGAGAGGAAATTTTCTGTAAGCAAATTTTCTCTGATATCCAAAGACTTCTCGAGTCTTTTCACAATCTCTTCACTAACAGAACCATTGGCCGCAGTCTCTTGGATATACCGCCTCTCTGCTCTTAAACCAACCAAACGGGCTTCAATCCTTTGTTTTTGTGACTCTTTAATAAATTCAAGGTCTTTATTTTCGTAGCGAATTTGTTCAATCATTTTTTTATATTCACCAATCAGCTCATACCCGGCCGATTGATTCTCCGGCTCGATTTCTTCTTCAATACGCTTTATGGCAGTCCGTAATATTTTTAATTTCATTTGTGCATCAAGAAATTCTTTTTCCTCATCATTTTCTGGCTCAATGGATTTTTTACTGATTAAGGGCAGTATAAAAGTCGCAGCCAACAGGGTAAATAAGATAACCCCTCCTGCTATAAATACAATCAAAGAACGCTCAGGAAATAAGTCTCCCGATGCTACAAAATAGGGCATAGACAATACTCCTGCCATTGTAATGGCACCCCGCACACCGGTTAAACCAGTCAGAAGAGCTACTTTCCAGCTAGGCTTTGATTGTTCCTTTCGCTTAGTTATGTAATATCCTATACTTAAAAAACAATACGACCATACAATTCTGATGACCATGATAGCCAATCCAATTGCCAGAACATAACCAAGGACTAGCCAATTGCTGATTAAAGGATTTTCTACCGTTGCTCTCATCGAGGACGGCAAACTTAAACCCAATAATAAGAAAACCACACCATTGAGAACAAATAGAATAATGGACCACATATTTTCAGCAACTACTTGTTCCTCAGCACTTTTCATCCCTGTTCGCTCACTTAAACTGGAATGAATAATACCAGCAGCTACCACGGCAATCACACCTGAAGCGTGCAGTACTTCTTCTGAAATTATATAAACTATAAATGGAGTTACAAACTGAAGCAATGAATAAAATGTAACATCCTGGATGCCTTGCCTTCTTAACGAATAGCGAATAAGAATCGCTAGTAGTCCAAGAATAATTCCTGCGATTGCTCCAACAATGACAACATAAATAAAGTCCGTTGTTGCCTCACGAAGGGAAAAATAGCCCGTTACAACCGCAGCAATCGCATAATTAAACGCGATTAAACCAGACGCATCATTGATTAAAGATTCTCCCCGAACTAGACGTAAAATAATGGTCGGCAAATAAATTCTCTCGGCAATCCCATTCACTGCTACTGGATCCGTTGGAGATAGAATAGCCGCTAAAGCAAATGCAGCTGCCAGCGGAATGCTGGGAATTAACCAGTTAATAAAATAACCGCCTATTATAGTCGTTAAGAATACAAGGATAAAGGCATTTGCCAATATAGGCCAGCGCATCTTCCATAGATCCTCTCTTGGAAACCGGCGGCCATCATTGTACAAAAGCGGGGCTATAAATAGAAGTAAAAACCATTCTGTTTTTAATTCAAATGATAAATCCTTGACAAATAAGGCAAATAAAATCCCCAATGCTATCTGAGTTAAAGCGGTGGGGATTGAAGGAATATAGTGGCTAATCACATTAGATATTAAAAGCATGACTAAAAGTAATATAATTGATAAAAGTAAATCCATTTTTCTCCCTCTAACACTGTATAAATAATTAATTTTTATAGTCTGCCACAAACAGACGCTAGTTATTACCATTACCTATTTAGCTAGGTATGAAACTTCCTCGAACAATATAGTATATTCTTTTTTCTTAATCAAATTCCTAAAAGGTACCTGTAATCGCTGAAGGTAGCACTAGAAGGGGAATCAATTTGATTACTAAGCTGTAACCGCTCATCTTCAAGTTTAAATCCAAGTTACCTTAAATTCTTAAATCTCAAGATGGATTCTGGCATCTCCCACTGATATAAAAGATATGGACATGGTTTAACAGAATAACTCTAATTCTCCGTATCCAGCATGCCTCCAAATAATTCTATCGAATGATTCTCACTTTAAAAATTGTCCTGCGGCTTCTATAACTTATCAAACGCGGGCGGCATCTGTTGATAATGACCCAAATTCTCCAACTGAATTCCACCTCCCTTTTTTAATACTTCATCAGCATGTTAGCCTGTCATTTAATTATAGTGTAAATTTACAGAAAAATCTCACTCCACCTTCTAAATTGGACGGCAGAAGGATTTACTCGTTCCTTGCAGAATACCTACAATAAAGTAATTAAAAACAGGGGTCCAAGGATGTGAAGCGGTAGTGAAAGATTCTATCTGTCAAATAATGAATCAAATACCTAAGCTAAAACAGGGCCAAAGATATATTCTTGGAATTGATGGGCTAAGTCGTTCCGGGAAAACCACTTTTATGAAACAAGTGGAACTGCAATTAAAAAAAATGAGCATTCCATTTTGCCTTTTTCATATCGATGATCTTATTGTAGAAAAAGAAAAGCGGTATCATACGGGGTATGAAGAATGGTACGAATATTATCAGTTGCAATGGGATCCACAATGGTTAAAAAAGCATTTCTTTGCAAAGCTAAGGGAGTGTGAAGAGTTACTCCTCCCCTTTTATAATAGCATTTCCGATACACAAGAATGGCAGGTGACCAAGCTCCCCCCTTCTTGCTTGATTATCATTGAGGGAGTATTCCTTCAGCGCAAAGAATGGCGACCATTTTATGATTGTCTAATATACTTGGATTGTACAAGAGAAACGAGATTCAGCCGTGAGACCATAGCCACACAGCAGAATATCGAAAAATTCCAAAACCGATACTGGATAGCGGAAGAGTATTATATGAAGACCGTTAACCCAGTAGCACTAGCAGATTTGGTGATCAAAAATGAAGGATAAACTGCCGATTGGACATTTCCCTCATATAAAAAGCCCTTCCGTAGAGTCGGAAGGGCAGTTCTATAGGCAACTATTTTGTCAAATGCTTTGAATAGAGGATTACTAGTTAATGAGGGTATTGGATATAAGCCATATCGCAAAATTCCAAGCCATCAATGTGATTATTCGAATGCCTCATATACTTTTAATTTTTTCCCTTTTATGGTTTTACTCTTCATAGCATCTAACACTTTGGGCCCTTTTCCATTCAGAATCTCAACAAACGTAGCCTGGTCCTGAATGGTAATAATCCCAATGTCTTCTGCTGATACACCATCAATTTTGGCAATTGTCCCAACAAAATCGACTGCTCTCAATTTCTTTTTCTTGCCTCCATTAAAAAACAGTTTCATAATTCCACTGTTTATTCCGGCTGATTTATCTTTCTTAATCTCCGTTGCAAACATTTTTTCTAAGAAATCAGGTTTACATTTATCTACCTCTGCCTCAGAAGGCTTCGCTTTTGCCTGTAAAGTAAAACCTATATACTCTTCAGTCTCCCTCAGCAATTCTTCATCCCTCGGGCTTACAAAAGAAATGGCCACTCCTTTATGGCCAGCACGGCCCGTTCTTCCTGTCCTATGGACATAGGCTTCCTTTTCAACTGGAAAATCATAATTAATAACATGCGTAATATTATCTATATCAATTCCGCGAGCCGCAACATCGGTTGCGATTAAGTATCGAAACTCGCCTCGCTTAAATTCATTCATAACATCGAAACGATCTTCCTGATACATTCCGCCATGAATTTTACCGCATGAATACTCCCATTTAACTAATTGATCAAATAGTCGATCTACCTGCTCCTGAGTACGGCAAAAAATGATGCAGCTATCCGCATTTGCTATAGTCGTAACTTTTTTCAGCATTTCCGGTTTGTCATCCTGGTGCACCTTATAATAAAAGTGATCGATTAAATCCGTTGTTAATTCTTTCTTATTAACCTCAATAATAGTTGGTTCTTTCATATATTGATTGGATAAATTTTGAATATCTTCTGGTAATGTTGCCGAAAAGAGCATGCTGGTTCGGTTTTTAGGCAATTCATTTATAATCGCTTCTACCTGCTCAATAAAGCCCATATTCAACATTTCATCTGCTTCATCAATCACCAAATAACGTAGCTCATCTATCTTTAACGTTCCTTTTTGGATATGATCCAATACTCTTCCAGGCGTTCCAACAACAATATGATTTTTTTGCTTAAGTTCCAGCTTCTGCTTGGCAAATGGTTGCTTTCCATAAACAGCCGTTGCTTTAATACGCTTAAACCGGCCAATATTCGTCAAATCTTCTTTCACCTGTGCAGCCAATTCTCTGGTTGGTGTTAAAATAAGTGCCTGCGGTTTATTTTCGATCCACTCTATATGATGACAAATCGGGATTCCGTAAGCAGCTGTTTTTCCACTGCCCGTTTGCGCTTTAACAATAAGGTCTCGATTTTCTAGCGCGCTTGGAATTACTTTCTGCTGTACCTCTGTCGGTTGACGATAATTCATACCACTTAATGCCCGTACAATCTCGGGACTGATGTTAAAATCCTTGAAGCTCTGTTCGCTCATGTATGTTCCTCTTTTTCGGTTACTTAGTTCTTTCTCTTTCTTCTAGAGATTCTTTTATCTATTATACCTGAAAGGTACGAAATAAACGAAATTGAATTGTTAGTAGACAACTCTCTCAATCTAAAAAAGATACTTCATAATGAAGCATCTCCTTATCTGGTTTGTGACCTGCTTGTCCACTCGTGTTCCAACACACTATAAAGCAACGAATCACGCCACCCACTCTTTAGTAACAAATCATCGCGAATTTGCCCTTCCCTGGTCATTCCAACTTTCTCCAACACTTTTGATGAAGCTATGTTTCTTGGATCACAGGTTGCAAATATACGATGCAGGCGCAATTTCTTAAACCCAAAATCAATTAACAAAGAAGCGACTTCAGTTGCTATTCCTTTTCTCCAATAGTCTGGGTGAAGAATATAACCGATTTCTCCAGCTTTATTCGTAAAATCCCGGATATTAAACTCTCCAGCTCCAATCATCCTTTCCTTATAATGTATGGCATAAACAAACCTTGTCCGTGGCTTTTCCGTTGAATCATCAACCACTTCTTCCACAAATCTCTTCGATTCCGCTTCTGTATTCGGTCCCCAGGGCTGATATTGGCATACGATCTCTTGGGAAGCATATTTATGTACGTAAATCCAATCACTACTAACCATTTCTCTAAGATATAGCCTTTCATTTGAGAGGCTAATATTTCCATTTCCGATTTCCATCCCCTCCACTTCCTGACCTATACGCCATTTCTGAACATACCTGTTTTAAAGAAGCAGCTACCTGAAAACAAGGTAGCTGCTTAAGTCACTCCATTAATGTTGATATTTCAATACAGGCTTCCGTGCAGCCAGTGCTTCATCCAAGCGGCTGATTACAGTAGTATGAGGTGCTTCCTGGACTATTTCTGGATTTTCCTCTGCTTCCTTCGCAATTTGAATCATGGCATCAATAAAGCCATCCAATGTTTCTTTAGACTCTGTTTCAGTCGGCTCAATCATCATGCATTCCTCCACATTCAGAGGGAAATAGATGGTTGGTGGATGATAGCCAAAATCCAACAATCTCTTGGCAATATCAAGGGCTCGAACACCTAGCTTCTTCTGACGTTTACCACTGATAACAAATTCATGCTTACAGTGCTTATCGTATGGAAGATCGTAGTACTCTGCCAATCTTCGCATCATATAGTTGGCATTTAAAACGGCATACTCTGTTACAGCCTTCAATCCGTCTGGACCCATTGAACGAATATACGTATAGGCACGGACATTGATTCCAAAGTTACCATAGAACGGTTTTACGCGGCCGATTGATTGCGGTCGATCATAATCAAGTCGATAACCGCTCTCTTCTTTGACAACAAGTGGTTTTGGTAAAAACGGTATTAATTCTTTTTTCACCCCAACTGGTCCTGATCCCGGTCCGCCACCGCCATGTGGTCCCGTAAATGTTTTATGCAAATTCAGATGAACAACGTCAAAGCCCATATCACCCGGCCGAGCTTTTGACAAAACAGCATTCAGATTGGCACCGTCATAGTACAGTTTTCCACCGGCATCATGAATAATTTCGGCCATTTCAACTATCTGCTCTTCAAAAAGTCCTAAAGTGTTCGGATTTGTAAGCATTAAGGCCGCTGTATCCTTACCTACTACTCTCTTCAAATCTTCCAAATCTACTAATCCATCCGGACCGGATTTCACCGTAATAGTTTGTAATCCGGCTACTGTTGCCGATGCAGGATTCGTACCATGTGCAGAATCAGGAACAATTACTTTTACACGATCGAAATCCCCATTAGCTTCATGGTAAGCACGAATGAGCATTAATCCCGTCCACTCTCCATGCGCACCAGCTGCAGGTTGAAGAGTCACTTCATCCATCCCTGTAATTTCCTTCAGATTTTGCTGCAAATCGTACATTAACTCTAAGGATCCCTGCACAGTTTCTGCATCCTGGAGTGGATGAACATGAGCAAATCCATTTAGTCTGGCAACACTTTCATTTATTTTTGGATTGTACTTCATTGTACAAGAACCGAGTGGATAAAAACCGGAATCAACCCCATGGTTTCTTCGCGATAGTGCAGTATAATGGCGCATAATATCCAATTCAGATACTTCCGGAAGCTTTGGTTCCTCTGTGCGAATGTACTCCTCAGGTAAAAGCTCCGTTAATGCTGCCTCCGGAACATCCATTTCCGGCAAAGAATAGCCGATCCGCCCTGGCTTGGTTTGTTCAAATATTAAAGGCTGATCCTGTTTATTCATGAAAATCCCCCACTTCCATAACAAATCTATCAATCTCTTCTTTCGTGCGCATTTCTGTGACAGCCACAAGCATATGATTGGTTAGTGCAGGATAATCCCTTGCTAGGTCATAACCACCAATAATCCCTTTCTGTAAGAGCTTTTTATTAGCTGAAGCCACGGAGCCTTTTAATATAACGACAAATTCATTGAATGAAGGGCCTTCAAAGGCAATATCAAGTCCTCTTTCTTTCAGTTGTTCCTTTGCATAATTCGCTTTTTGAAGATTTTGAAAGGCCATTTCTTGCACACCTTTCTTCCCTAAGGCAGTCATGGCAACAGAAGCTGCAAGTGCATTTAACGCCTGGTTAGAACAAATATTAGAAGTAGCTTTATCTCGGCGAATATGCTGCTCCCTTGCCTGCAAGGTTAATACAAACCCTCTCTTGCCTTCCTGATCAACTGTTTGACCGACCAAACGTCCTGGTACCTTTCTCATCAGCTTATTCGTGACAGCAAAATATCCACAATGCGGTCCGCCAAATGCAGCTGGTATTCCAAATGGCTGAGCATCTCCTACGACAATATCCGCACCGAATTCACCAGGAGGCTTCAGAACCCCAAGTGATAGCGGATTACTTGAAACAATGAACATTCCTTTATGTTCATGAACAATTTTTTCAATTTGAGATAAATTTTCAATTCGACCAAAAAAGTTTGGATATTGTGTGATAAAACCGGCTGTATCATCAGTCATCATGATCGCCAATTCATCTATATCTGTCACCCCACCTTTGCAAGGGACGACTTTAAGCTCAAGATACTGGCCTTTTGCATAAGTAGATAATACCGCTCGTGATTCCGGATGTACTGCTTCTGATACGAGCAATTTTTTACGGCGTGTATGAGCTGCTGACAGCATAGCTGCTTCAGCTAAAGCAGTGCCTCCATCATACATGGACGAGTTCGCTACATCCATTCCAGTCAATTCACAAATCATTGTTTGGAATTCGAAAATAGCCTGTAATTCCCCTTGGGAAATCTCCGGTTGGTACGGTGTATAAGCCGTATAGAATTCTGATCTTGAAATGACGTGATCAACAATGACAGGCATATAGTGGTCATATACTCCCGCTCCAAGAAAGGAACTGTGCGTTCTGAGATTGGCATTTTTATCAGCAAGCGTTGTTAATTCCTTCAACAAAGACGTTTCGGACTTTGCCTTTTTTATCTTGTATTCTCCTTTAAATCTTACTTTTTCGGGTATATCAGAAAATAAGTCATCAATTGATTCTGCACCAATCGTTTTTAACATTTCTTCAGCATCCTGGGCTGTCATTGGTAAGTAACGATGCATCATTTTTTTACTCCTCCTGCCTGAGTGCGTTTATAAAATGGGGTACTGACGATCTTCGCTTTCACTCTTTTTCCTCGGATTTCTATCTCTACTTCCTCATCAAGGACTGCAAATTCAGCTTTAATCAGGACAAGGCCAACATTCTTCTTTAAAGTTGGGGATTGTGTCCCAGTAGTTACTTCACCTAT
>JAZUQD010000193.1:0-3071 GCA_045605505.1 Pradoshia sp. | reverse complement strand
AATCCTTACAACCGTCTTGTAATCAGCCATTAACGCAAAAACAATGTTGACAGACTTTGAAAGCTCAAAAATCCCATAATGTTTATAACAATCTAAAATAGAGTTTGTTAGAGAGTTGTATTCGGCTTATATTTACACTCGGAAGTCGGTCTTAGAACCGGTAAAAAAGAGTGCTAAACTTAAAGAGAAAAACAAAATGTCAAAGAGAACTTTAGATCGAAATGGTATGCCAACCGATTTGGCTTTTACCAAATTTTACAACATCTTTTTCGGAATCTTTTCTCCTGATGAGATCGTATTTCTTCTATATGTTGTCAATTTGCATTACCTGAAGAAAGCCGGTTTCTCAATGGTTAAAAGCAAACCTGACCACAGTTTAAAGTGCGGGATGAGTTCGGAACGCCTTGATATGTGTGTTGAGAAATTCTCAGATATGGGACTGATATCAGTTGATAAGCCTAAGATAGGTTATTATGATTATAATCTCAACAAGACTAATTACCAACTCCTTATTGATATTCTAGCTGAGATTAGAAATTTCTCAGTAGCAAAGAAGATGTGCACTAAGCACTTTAAGGTAGAAAAACGAACCATTGATTCTATTACTGATGATGAACGAGATAGCTGGGTAGAAGAGAGTAAAAAGTTAGCTAATAGTTTTCAACCTAAATAACTATAACAACACATAATGATATAACCCAGTCTATTGTACATTAATAGGCTGGGGTTTTAAGAGAGTTAATGATATAAGAGGTTAGCTTTTTTCTATTTAATTTTCAGACAAGAAAATATGGATATAAAAACTTAATCAAATAAGTAATTGATAAGATGTCATAGTATAAGATATAATATATATTAAGAAATATGCTTTTTTATTTTATTTCTTATAAGAAAGTCATTTTTTATTAAGAAACAAAATAAGAAAAAAAGAAAAGAAACTTTTCGTAAGAAAAGTCATATATGGGGGGGGGTAAAAAAATGCAGGAAATTTGATACACCCAAAAGGCAGAAGCAAGCAAAACGGAACATAGATAACCCCCTAATCCTCAGTATTTCAAAAAACAAAATATATCCTTCTATATACATATACCACCACATCGACACACAACCAACCGAATCCCATCTCGCCGACCGCACGCCTCCACCTCGCTTGGCGATTACTACACGCCATACTGATATGAATAATTTGCTTGTAACTTTTTTCTGTCTTGTAAACTCTTTGATATAAAAGACTCTAAACTGCACAAAAAAATCACTCTTCCAAGATGACATCTATTTTCTGTTCGCTTTTGTGTAGTCGCTTGAGTATTAAAAGATTAACCTTCGTGCAACCCTATAACATTTACCATAAGAGCGATAATAGTATTTACTAATTGATGCCAATCGGCTCATTGCGACAACTTTTCTCTATCCACTTTTTGAGACCGAATTTATGAACAGCGGGAACGACAACCTTAATATACGATTTTGACGAGCGGTTCGCAATCTAACAACATCTCGCACTTTGTCTTGTATTGTGCTGATTATACAGCAATTACAATGTTTACAACATAGAGAAGTAAACATTGCGTGTACTCGTTTTGTACAAAGATTTCCGCGTTATTCTCGCCCATAAATCGCACAAAAAATTCCCCAAAATCTCAGACTCAAAAATCAAAACCTTTTATACAAATACAACCCCGCCATAGAAGCCTTTTTGCAAAATCGCAAATCCTGCTCAAACCATCATATAATAGAGATTATGTGCTGTTTGTGTATATTTTATGATGGGTTGATAATTGCAGGCAAACGATTACTTCGGAGCCTATTTAATCGTTCACTTTATTGAAATTCTTGCTATCTTTGTATCATATATATGGCACTATGGAAATAATCAATCTACTCCATTTTAAGGACCGCTCCGAGCTTCGACAATGGCTTGCTGACAACCATCGCAAAGAGAAGTGTTGTTGGGTTGTGACCTATCGCAGCAAATGCCCCGAATGGTCGGCCATTCCATACATCGAAGTTGTGGAAGAGGCTCTGTGCTTCGGCTGGATAGATTCCACTCTCAAACGCCTACCCGATGGGCGACTTGTTCAACGCCTTTCACCTCGTCGTCCTAAAAGCCATTGGACACAACTGAATTTGGATAGATGTATGGATCTTGAAGATCGAGGATTGATGACGGAGGCCGGAAGAGTTGCTGTTGAAAAGGCATTTGAGTACAATGTTGTCGCACCCGATTCAGAAATAAACCAAATGATTGAAGACGAAAACAAACTCAGACGCCCCGAGTTGTATAAATAAAGGCCATAATCATTCTCCAAAATACCAGAAATTATATACTTTAGTATATAGCCTAATTACCTGAAGATTAAAGTGTAAAATCTTTGGAAGTAGCGTTCCAAATCACTATCTTTGCACTCCCGATATGGGATAAAATAGGAACTAAAATGCAACAGAACAGAATGCACATATCGCTTACGACTATTGGTCGCGTTCAGGGCGTAAAACGCTTTGAAGGTGTTCTGTGTGCGCCTATTTCAAGCGTCGAAACCGTAGATTCTATTGGGAATACTATCCAACTGAAACATACTCGAACACGGATATTATAGATGCAGATATCCGAGTTGCGAGAATAGATAAGAATCGTTGGAAAGTTCCTCACTTTTCAACGATTCTTGTTTATGCCCATTGGTGATGCTTAACCTCTCCATCTATTCCGTCCAATGGCAATAACAAACTTTATTATTAACAACGCAGTGATGCGGTAAACAATGAAACTATGAACTACAAATTTGATGGAGATAGGGTGTTCTTTACATCCGACACTCACTTCTACCACGCCAATATTATCAACTTCTGTGGTAGGCCATTTATGAATGTGGAGGTTATGAACGAAACACTCATAGCCAACTGGAATAGCGTAGTCGGTCCGGACGATATTGTGTTTCATCTCGGCGACTTCTGTTTAGGAGGATCAGCAGAGTGGACCAATATCCTTAATAGGCTTAATGGTAAGATTTACCTGATTGTCGGCAACCACGACATCAAGAATTTGAGGCAAGGATATTATAGCCACTTTGAGC
>JAZUQD010000192.1:0-15919 GCA_045605505.1 Pradoshia sp. | reverse complement strand
GCAGCAATGACGAAAGCCTTTTTGCCCTATGGAATTGAATATGCAGCTGCAGGTGCCATGATTGCTTCAGTCATTGGGGAAATTGCCTCTTTGCTCTATTTAATGATGATGTTTAAATTCAAAAAGAAATTTAAGTTTAGAAAACAGTTTTTCAGCTATGTTTCATCTGGTAAAGATACACTAAAGGAGCTTTTATCAATCGCTATTCCTACTACAGGGAGCAGGATGATAGGGTCGATTACGTGGTTTATCGAACCGATTGTTGTGGCAAGAAGTCTTTTGGCAGCGGGGGTTGCGACAGGCATGGCTACTGGACAATATGGTGAACTGGCAGGATATGCTGTACCCTTACTCATGCTCCCTTCCTTTATCACCCATTCGCTTGGAACCTCATTGGTTCCTGCTGTCAGTGAAGCCTATTATAAAGGCAATATTAAACAGGTAATTCATCGATTGCAGCAATCACTGCGATTTGCTTTTTTAAGCGGTTCTCTTGCCCTCGTTACTCTGTATGTATTAGCTGAACCAGTCATGCAGGTCATGTATCATAATAGCCATGCCAGTATATATGTAAAATTTATGGCTCCCTTTTTTTTACTCTTCTTCTTCCAGGGGCCCCTACAGGCTACTTTACAGGCCCTAAATATGGCTAGAGCAGCGATGTTTAACAGTCTAATTGGCTCAGTTATAAAGATTATCCTTATTATAACGCTTGTAACCCAGCCGAATATTGGGATTATGGGAGCTGCCATCGCCATTTGTGTATCTACAGTTTTAGTTACACTTTTACATTTTGCTACCGTTATGAAGAAAATCCACTTAACGATTTATTTGCACGAATACATTATGGCCCTCGTCGTTATGACCATTTCTGGATTAATTGGACATATGCTCTTTGAACAATGGTCAGACGGTTTCCCATTAATCCAACGTTTAATTCTGTCTGCAGCTGTTATTGTATCTGTCTTTGCTATAGGCTGTTTATTGACAGGCTTAATACGTAAAAGAGAAATCAGAAGAGTCCCTATTATCGGTCCTCTTTTATCAAAATTTGCTTTATTTCCTTAATAACCCATACTAATCCTGCTTAATAATAAATAATTCACCATCTTCTATACTGCAAAAGAGGATTTGTTTAGGATTTGAATATCCTTTTTTATCCAACTCTTGCGTGAGCCAGCTTTCTGACTTTCCGATCTCTTTTAAATTTTGGTTCTGGATGATCCCATCTTGAATGAGAGGAAAGATGAGGCCTGGCTTACTATTCTTTTTGTTTGATTCCTTTTTATAAATTGATAATTTTCCGGAAGGCTCAAAGATCGCGTATTCAACATCACTCATTTTCTCCACTTGTTCATTGCGTAATTGCATAAGCAAATCATCAAAGTTATAGCGAAGCTTTCTCATTGCGTTTTTATCAATTCTCCCTTCATGAATAATAATAGATGGCTTTCCATCAACCAGTTTACGGAAGACTGGCCATTTAAGTGCTATAAAGGCAAACATAATTTGTATGACAGATAAAGTCGCTATTGGTAAAATCGATTTCCACATACCATCGTTTGGATTTTCAATTGCTATAACCGCTATATCCGCCATCATCATAAAAACAATTAAATCAAGTAGACTAAGTTCCCCTATTTCCCGTTTTCCCATAATCCGGAAAACAAACAAAATAATAAGGTATATAAGGCCCGTACGACCCATGATTTCAAGAAATTCAAGCATATCTATTCTCCCCTTTAATGACATACTCCAATTAGTGTGCTGTTAAAATGCAAAAAATAGTCATTTAAATAACTGGTTGTACAAAAAAACATTCTAAAAAAAATAAGTCAGAATAAATTATGTATTAAGACATGAATAGATTTAAAAGGGGTTGATTTAAATCGGAACAAAAAACTTTGGTTCAGCCATCATGTATGGAGTTGTAACCATCTTTATTATGGCTGCTTTATTTAGCTTATTATTTTCATTGCTGCTCAGATTCACCAGTATTTCCGAATCATCATTAACGTACATCATCATGGCGCTCTCCTTTTTAACATTGTTTATTGGAGGATTTATTTCCGGTGGAAAAGGTAAAAAACAAGGATGGCTGCTTGGAGGTGGTACAGGCCTTATGTATACCTTAATTGTTTTCCTCTATCAATATCTTGGTCTTGACACCGTTTTCACATCCACCCAGCTTATCTATAATGGTTGTTTTATAATTACGGCAATGATGGGTGGAGTATTAGGTGTAAATATGAGCGGAGGGCCTGCAAGAGAGTAAAAAAAGAACCTAGCCATAAGGCTAGGTTCTCTCTTTTACATATTAGTTTTCTGTTACTGGGCTCTCTTTTTTCTCAACTAATTGAGAAATACTTCTTCTCTCAAATGTTAGACGAGAACCGTCTGGACTCTTGATGATAACAGTGCCTTCATTAATAGAATCAACAGTTCCATGAAGACCGCCAATCGTCACGACTTTATCTCCTCTTTGCAATGCTGCTTGCATTTGGTCAGTAGCTTTTTGTCTCTTTTGTTGAGGGCGAATTAATACAAAGTAGAAAAACACCAACAGTAAGATTGGTAACAAAAATTGTGATAGTACCATATTATTTTCACTCCTTTCAATACTTTAATAGGAATGGTTAGAAGTTTTTTGCATTTGGTTTATTGAACCCATAGTTCTCAAAAAATTCTTCCCTAAAGTCTCCAAGCCGATCTTCTCTGATAGCTTGTCGAACTTGCTCCATTAAGTTTAGCAGAAAATATAGATTATGATAAGAGGTTAAGCGAATTCCGAATGTTTCGTCACATCTGATAAGATGGCGAATATACGCTCTTGAGTATGTTTTACATACATGGCAGTCACAATTCGGATCCAATGGACCAAAGTCCATAGAATATTTAGCATTCTTAACCACTAATCTTCCTTCAGAAGTCATCAATGTGCCATTGCGGGCAATTCGTGTCGGCAATACGCAGTCAAACATATCAACCCCACGTATAGCTCCATCGATTAAGGAATCCGGAGAACCCACACCCATTAAATAACGTGGCTTATCAGACGGTAATAATGGAGTCGTGAATTCAAGAGCACGGTTCATAACATCCTTCGGCTCACCAACACTCAATCCACCAATAGCATATCCAGGGAAATCCAATGATACTAAATCTTTGGCACTTTGACGGCGAAGATCTTCATATTCTCCCCCCTGCACGATACCAAATAATCCTTGATCATTTGGCCTTTCATGTGCCTTTAGACATCGTTCTGCCCATCTGGATGTTCGCTCAACCGATTTCTTCATGTATTCGTGTGAAGCTGGGTATGGTGGACATTCATCAAATGCCATCATAATGTCAGAACCTAAAATATTTTGGATTTCCATCGCTTTTTCAGGGGATAAAAATAATTTATCACCGTTTAAATGATTTCGGAAATGTACGCCTTCTTCTTCAATTTTTCTGAATTGACTCAGACTGAATACGTGGAATCCGCCGGAAACAGTTAAAAACGCACGATCCCAGTTCATAAATTTGTGCAGCCCACCGGCAGCTTTAATGACTTCTGTCCCAGGGCGTAGCCAAAGATGATACGTATTTCCCAAAATAATATTTGCACCCATTTGCTTCAATTCTTCCGGTGACATCGTTTTAACTGTAGCCAAGGTTCCTACAGGCATAAAAGCAGGTGTTTCAAAAGTTCCATGTGGTGTATGGACTCGTCCCAAACGGGCTCCTGTTTGTTTACATGTTTTAATTAATTCATAACGGATTGCTGTCAATCGTGATACTCCTCTCAAAAATCTTACTTAATAAACATTGCGTCGCCAAAGCTGAAAAATCTATATTGCTCACGAACGGCTGTGTTGTACGCATTTAATACATGTTCACGCCCTGCAAGAGCACTGACCAACATAATTAATGTGGACTTAGGCAGGTGAAAATTCGTGATCATTCCATCAATTGCTTTAAATGTAAATCCTGGGTAGATAAAAATATTAGTCCATCCACTTGCTTCTGCAAATACACCATTATAATCCCGGGCAATTGTTTCAAGCGTACGCGTGGATGTTGTTCCTACCGAATAGATTTTGCCGCCCTCTTCTTTAATTCGATTTAGCAGCTCAGCTGTTTCAGCATTCATTTGATAAAATTCTGAATGCATATCATGTCCTTCAATGGTGTCGGATGAAACCGGACGAAACGTTCCAAGTCCAACATGAAGCGTAATAAAAGCTAAATGAACGCCCATTTCTTTAATCTCGGTAAGAAGTTCTTCCGTAAAGTGAAGTCCAGCTGTTGGCGCTGCTGCCGATCCTTCTTCTCTCGCATATACAGTTTGATAGCGGTCTTTATCAGATAATCGCTCTTTTATATATGGAGGTAACGGCATTTCACCTAATTCTTCTAATACTTCATAAAAGATACCTTCATATTTGAATTCAAATTCTCTGCCGCCATGCTCCATCTCTTTAACACAAACTGCTGTAAGCTGGCCATCTCCAAACACTACCTCCGTTCCAACACGTATACGTTTGGCTGGCTTGGCAAGTGTTTCCCATACATCTCCTTTAATTTGTTTTAAAAGAAGCAGCTCTATATGGGCACCCGTATCTTTTTTCTCACCATGCAATCTAGCCGGCAATACTTTTGTATCGTTTAGGACAAGGCAATCTCCAGGTTTTAAAAATTCTTTAATATTCTTAAATTGAGTATGGTTAAGATGACCTGTTTCTTTATCGAGGACCATTAACCTGCTTTCTTCACGATTTTCAAGCGGGGTTTGAGCAATTAATTCCTCAGGTAAATGAAAATCAAATAAATCTACTTTCATGGTGACACTTCCATTTCTTTACTAGTAATCAAGCAGCGTGTATGGTGGGGGATACTTTCATATCGATCCATAAGCCAATCTGCTTCATGCTTACCATTTATGGGAACTGATCTCTCCATCCATTCCTTTTGCAACCTTGGTGCAATGGGGAATCTCAGAACAAACATTCATTTAAAACGGTTGATGATATAGAATAATCCAGATAATACAATACTGACAATAATAGATGTCATAATCGGAAAATAAAATGTAGTATTACCTTTTTTCATCAAAATATCACCAGGAAGACGTCCAATTTTAATGAATTGCATGAGAAAACCAACCACAAAAATGGCCACACCTATCATCATAATCGTTTTTGGCAAATGATTCATGAATTTGGCACTTCCATATTGAAGTGGCGATAGACATGTTCCGTCACAATTCGACCCCGCGGGGTACGCTGCATAAATCCAATCTGCATCAAATATGGCTCGTATACATCTTCTATCGTGCCAGATTCTTCACCTATAGTGGCTGCAATTGTATCCAATCCCACAGGTCCGCCTTTAAATTTCTCTATGATACCCAGCAATAATTTTCTATCAATCTGGTCAAGGCCAACTTTATCAACCTGCATTAGTTCCAATGCATAATCAGCTAAACCAAACTGAATATCTCCATCGCCTCGTACCTGTGCAAAGTCACGCACTCTTCTAAGCAGCCTGTTTGCGATCCTTGGAGTCCCTCTAGAGCGACGGGCAATTTCGTTCGCCGCTGATTCTTCAATCACGGTGTCGAGTACTTGGGCAGTACGTGTAACAATCTCCTGCAATTGGTTCTCCGTATAATACTCCAGTCTCGAAATGACTCCGAAACGGTCACGCAACGGCGCGGATAAAGCCCCAGCCCTTGTTGTTGCTCCCACAAGGGTAAAAGGAGGTAAATCCAATCGCACAGAACGCGCCCCCGGTCCCTTACCGATTACGATATCTAGACAAAAATCCTCCATCGCAGGATACAAAACTTCCTCAACAGACTTTGGCAGACGATGAATTTCATCAATAAATAGAACTTCACCAGGTTGAAGAGAGCTTAAAATAGCCGCTAAATCACCTGGACGCTCAATAGCTGGTCCTGAGGTTGTTCGAATTTGTACTCCCATCTCATTGGCAATGATGGTAGCTAAAGTTGTTTTCCCGAGCCCCGGTGGCCCGTACAACAATACATGATCAAGCGCCTCTTCTCTCATTTTGGCTGCTTCAATAAAGACACGGAGATTTTCCTTTACTTTATCCTGCCCAATATATTGTTCAAGTGTATGGGGTCTCAGACTAAATTCAAACGCCTCATCCTGATTTTGAGCTTCCAGGTCCATGATTCGTTCATCCAAGTTTCTCCACCTCCTATTTCAACATTAGCTGTAATGCGCCTTTAATATATTCCTCTGTCGTTTTCTCTTCTTTTTCAAGCTTCGGCACTACTTTTTTAACTTCCTTCTCAGAATAACCAAGTGCCTGCAAGGCAAGCAACGCTTCCTCTAATGCTATATTCTTAGTTGAATAGCTCAATTCTTTGCCATCAGCAGTTTGGAATAAATCAGGGAATGCATCCGGAGAAACATCCTCCAGTTTTCCTTTTAAATCAAGTATCATTTGTCTAGCTGTTTTCTTCCCAATACCCGGAAATTTAACAAGGAATTTTTCATCTTCTGCTTCAATAGCCTCTACGACCTGATCGACTCTTCCGCTCGCAAGTACAGCCAACGCACCCTTTGGACCGATGCCTGTAACATTCAATAATTTAATAAATAATTTCTTTTCTTCTCTTGAATTAAAGCCGTACAGTGCCTGCAAATCTTCCCGTACATAATGGTGTACATAAATTTTCTTTTCCTCGTTTGTATTGGAAAACACAAACGGATTGGGGGCATGAATTAAATAACCAATCCCATTCGCCTCAACTACTATATATTCAGGACAGACATAGTCTATCCGACCTTTAATAAAATCGTACAATGTCTACCTCTCCTCTAATTCGACTGTAAACCATTGTACCACACTACAATTAACCATCATACACCAGTAGCACAAATGTTTGATTTTTAAGGAATGATTTTTAGGTGAACGACCAAAAGAGCTGTCGCTAAAGTGACGATCAGCTCTTTTAATATTATTGAAGCGTTTTGGAAGCCGGTGTGGAATAGGCTTTATACACTTCTAAAAACTTAAGGTATCTTTCTTTGTTTACGACTTTGACTCCGCTCTGCAATTCCGATTTTTTATTGGTCTCCAGCTTCTTTAAATCAATTTGATAGAAAGATTGAATGATTTGTTCCTTCGCTGGCTTACCATTGAAAATCGTAATCGTTCCATCAGACTTAATCCCAAAATATCCGTTTCCCTTTAACAAAGGGGAAATATCATCAACATAGGTTTGAAATACAAGCTGCTCATCATTTTGATCTACCAATAGCCACTTATCATATTTTCTCCAAAAATCATCCATTGAAATAATGGTTTCTTCAATTTTCTCTTCGCTCATCTCTCCATCCAAATAAACACGCTGAAGTATGACTGTTCGCTGGATTGGAGCCTTACCAAGGACCGAACTATCCTGACCAGAATCGATTCTATCCGCCACACTTACGTGATCATTCATACCTGGGATAGCCATCAAACAAAACAAACACGCCACCAGGAAAAAGTACCGCCCATTCATCTAACCCACCTCACTAAGATGTATAATCACAACTCAGTATCCCCAAAAAATAGAAAATAATACAAAGTGCTGAGGCGACTGTACAGCTCCGACAAGCATAAGGAGAGGCGCGTAGGAAGGTGCCCTTTCCTTCCGTAGTGGCTATCCTTATGACCTCGAGGAGCTAGGAGCCGAAGCCGGATTATACGAAAAGCTGAAATGGCTCGCCCAGGAGCGAGGAGCATAAGACGGGGGCTCGGAAGGAGGTGTTCTTCCCTCCTGCAGAGACCATGCTTATGTCCTGAGCTCCTAGCCATTGAAGCTGGATCTCACGAAAGCTGAGGCGCTTTGTTCAGCTGCGACAGACACAAGACAGCATCTTGCAGGGGGGTCTTTTTCCACTGAAAAGATGATGCTTGTGATCCGAGGAGCTAAGCGCCGAAGCTGGATCTTACGAAAAGCTGAGGGGCCTCGCTCAGCCTCAATAAGTATCCTAGCCTTCAGGCATTTTTTTATCAGTTCACCACAAAAAAGATGAACATCCACGATGCCCATCTTTCAATCATTATTGGTTCCTTCACTGTTCCTTACGTTTTTGCGCGATTCTTTTTTACAAAAGCCCTATCTTCGACTTTAATTCTCTAAAAAAATAGATTCTCTTAGGTAAATCTTCCACGGTAATATCCCAAAGGGAGTCGAGACGACGGTTGGAGCTCCATAATTGATCACGACAGATGCGATTCCATTCCCTGTATATATCAGTTGGAAAACATAGTCCTAATAGAAAAAAAGGATTCTTTCGATATTTTTTAAACTGAGGAAAAGAAAGGATCTCTTTCAATGAGCAATTATTATAAATTAGTAATCTGTTCGCATACTGTAAATAATCAATCATAGGCGGAGCTTTTGCCATTAAATCAAAATCGATAAGGAGAAGCTCTCCATCATCTTTTCTGAAAAAATTATGATGGGCCAGGTCACCATGTATAATGACTGGTTCTTCCTCCACATCCTCCAGTTCATATGGTCCCATCTTATTTAAGACCCATTCTCCCATTCTTAAATATTCTGTTAGCACAGATTCAGGAATGACTCTCTTCAAAAGTTCAATATTCGATGAAAACTCTTCTATTCTCTCTCTCCATTTCGAAACTTGTGAAAATGTATACTTCTTTATCGTTAAATCATTGATTACTAATTCAGATGCCTCATGCATCTTCGTTAACAATGCCAAACCCTCTAAGCGTTCAGAATAACTTTCGTACGTAAAGGACCTTGGATGCTTCGTTAAATACTCCAGAAATCCGATTGATTTCTCTTTACATCCAAACGGCTTTATTTTATCCGAAAATGTATAGGCTCCTTTGAATCCCGTTTTTTGTAACTTCTGCAGGAATTCAAGTTGCATAAGTAATCTTGTTTGATTCACAAATTGTTTGGCCATAAATATTCCCTTATTCGTGCTCACCTTGATGAGCTTTGGCTTTATTGTCTCCATCTCATAAACTTCAATTTTTTGCTGGTTCAAATAAGTAAGGAGGCAGCCTTTAAGACTGCCTCCTTCCTGAGCTCCCATCATGATTGACCTTCTTGCTCACTACTTTCTTCCTGTGTCCTGGGCATATCAAATGCTGCCGGTTCGATATGCGGTATCACATACTGAGCATCGGGATTAAAGGAAGGAGATACTGATTCAAACTCCTGACCCCAATATCTTTGGTGAAATTGAGCATCCTGGTAATACGGTTGTTGAGCAGCCTGCTGGTACATCGGCTGTGTCATGCCTTGTTGTGTGAATGGGTTCATTGAATGAGACATATCTTGCCCTTGTTGTGAAAATTGGTTCATCGATTGAGGCATATCTTCTTCTTGCTGTGAAAATTGGTTCATCGAATAAGACATATCTTGGTCTTGCTGTGGAAATTGGTTCATTGAATGAGACATATCTTGCCCTTGCTGTGAAAATTGGTTCATTGAATGAGACATATCTTGCCCTTGCTGCGGAAATTGGTTCATGAACTGAGACATATCTTGCCCTTGCTGCGGAAATTGGTTCATCGAATGAGTCATATCCATTCCTTGTTGCTGGAATTGATTCACCGGCTGATAAAAGGTTCCCTGTGTTCCTGAATCTGTACAGCCGCACCCTTGTGGTACATAGCCATCAAACGGAACATATTGCTGTTGTTGCTGATGATGATAATCCATCATATGACTTGAAGATTCCATCCCATAGGGTGATGATTCAAAACCATAATGCCCATATCCCGGCTGTTGATAGTAGCCTTGTGTGCCTTGTACAGGGTATTGACCGTAAGGGGACATAGTTCCGAATGGATAAGAACCTTGCTGTTGATGATAGTATTCTTTCTGCATTCCCATCATATGGCTTGATTCATGGTGTCCATGGTGGAAACTGGAGCTATCATCCATATCCTTACCATGCCCCCAGTGAGACTGTTGAAAATTGGGTTGCTGATAAGTCGGTGCAGCCATATATGGTTGATTGAAGTAAGGTGTTGGATAGCTCATAGTTGGATACACCATAAACGGCGCGCAGCAAGGATCATAATACGGAATTATTGGCGGGCAATACTCTGGCATATACTGAGGCATTGGCGGACAATATTCCTGTTTATATTGCGGCATTGGCATTGGCATTGGCATTGGTTTTTCCATCTTTTTCGGTTTCTCTTTTACGATTGGTTTTTCTTTGAAAATTGGCTTCTCTTTGACTTTTGGTTGTTCCTTAATAATCGGCATAGGAGGTGGTGTCTGCAATTCCATTTTAGACATGTTCATTAAATAATAGTTATTGATATCAATTTCAGGTATGACAGGCTTTACGCTGGCCTGTGGAGCAACGTATGGCATTTTGGGCATTTCTTTAATAGGCTTCTCTTTTTTAATATCCATCTGTTGAGTTGGCATCTCCTTCACTGCTTGTGGTGTCTCGATTGGCATTTCTTTTGGCTTGCTTGGAGCTGTATTCATCTCGGGCTTTATGCTTTCTTTCACATTTGCACTCCCGCTTGTAATTGGAGCCTCTTTAATTGTTCCAAAATTTACTTTCGTATCGTTCCACTTTTTTACTGATGCAGATGTATTTTCAGGTATCTTGATTTTCATGCCGGCCATTAGCATTTCCGGATTGCTAAGCTGCGAATTCATTTTCTTTAGCGTTTCATAACTCACTCCATATTTCTTAGCAATCTTCCATAATGTATCACCCTTTTGGACGATGTGTATCTTCACGCATAATCCCTCCTTACGCATATGTCCATACATACTATGATTGATTGGGCAGATTGCCATTGATTCATGAAAATTTATGCGAATTTGTTTCTGTTTATGAAGGAAATTCCATATGGTACAATGTAGATAAGCATATTGTTAAGGCTCATCAGGAGATAAGGGGGCAATAGAAGATGCAGAAAAAATACACGACAGAAGAACGACGCCAAGCCATCCTAAGCATTTTAAAAGATCGTCGCGAACCCATTACGGGCAGTGAGCTTTCCACTATTTGTTCAGTCAGCCGTCAAATAATAGTTGGGGATATTACTGTGTTAAAAGCACGGAACGAACCGATCATTGCCACACCAAGCGGATATATTTATATAAATAAAATTGATCCAAGTATGGAACGGAAAACATTGGTTATCGCAAGTTTGCATACTGCCGAACAAGCGGAAGAAGAATTATTGCTGTTAGTGGATTGCGGAGTTACGGTGAAAGATGTCAAAGTAGAACATCCCCTATATGGAGATCTGACCGCTCCTATCATGGTCAGCAATAGAGACGAGGTTCGACAATTTATCTCCAATCTAAAAAATACGAACGCCACTCTCTTATCCCAGCTAACCAATGGGATCCATCTGCATACAATCGAAGCGGCGAGTGACGAAAAGCTTCAGCAAGCTGTACGCGCATTAAAAGAAGCAGGATTTTTGAAAGAGTAAGTGGAACAATTCGTTTACGGACTAAAACACAGGCAAATTTAAGAAAAACCTATACGTTAAGGACCCCTGCTAATATGTAGCAGGGGTCCTTATTTCATATAAATGAAGGCCTATCAAAAACTATAATAACTGCCCATAACTGTCACTTTACAGCCTAAGGCTTCCATTTCAGCAATGGCACCTGGCAGCAGAATATCATCCAGCTTCTGATCGACATCTATGATAAAGAAATAATTGCCTAGACCGGTTTTTAATGGTCTGGACTCTATTTTGGAAAGATTCAGCTTCCTCCAGGAAAAAGCCGATAACACTTGGTGTAAAGCGCCGGCATGGTCTGCTGGCAACAACACCATAATCGTCGTTTTTTCCCCTTTTTTTTGAATCGTAACCAGGTTATCCGGTAATGGCTTATGTCCAAGAATAACAAACCGTGTTTGATTATGAGAATAGTCATGAATATCCCACTTAACAATCGATAGACCATATTCTTCAGCTGCCATTTCATTTGCAATTGCCGCAGTCAGTTCCTCCGGATGCTCCTGAATATAGCGTGCAGCTGCAGCAGTGGAAGTTACATTTTCACAGCGTACACCTTTCATATCTCCATGAAGATATTTATGGCATTGAGCAATCGCGTGGCTATGCGAAATAATCCGCTCCACTCTATTTAGCTCATTAACATGGGTAGGGTGAACCATCATATGCTGACGGATAGGGGCTAAAAACTCTCCGACAATGGGAATGCGCACTTCATGAATTAAATAATCAAGCGTGATGTTGACTGATCCTTCCAATGCATTCTCCAATGGAACAACAGCATAATCAGCCAGATTGTTTTCCACTGCGTCTATGCATTCAGGTATTGTCATAAAAGCCTGCCTTTGTCCATCTGGAAATAGTTTTGATGCTGCTAAATCACAGAATGTTGCTTTTGGCCCTAGATAGGCAACTCTTACGTGCATAACGTTCTCCCCCTGCTTTTTAGCCTCTCTGTCTATCTGTCTATGTATATTACTTTGTTAAATCTACTCATTCAGGCTCCGGAACCTAAAATTTCAACCTTATCCACGAAATCCAGTCTTTTTAAACGGTTAATGAATTCATTCATTTCCATATGCATCTCACCAGTATTTAACGACAAGGTTACATTTGCACGTCCCTGAATCGGGATAGTCTGATGGATGGTCAGCACGTTGCATCCTGAGGATGCAACGATACCGAGTAATTCAGAAAGCGTGCCTGATCTGTCTTCCAAATGGAAAAATAGCGTAATAATTTTTTCTTTTACAACAGAATGAAATGGAAAAACCGTATCTCTATATTTATAAAATGCACTTCTGCTCAAATCAACGCTTTTAACAGCATCCCAAACAGAAACGGCTCTTCCTCTTTCTATCATCTCTTTAGCCTGCAGGGTTTTCTGCATTGCCTCAGGCAACACATCTTCCCGGACTAAAAAAAATTTCTTATCAGCGTTATTATGCAAGCAAGTTCACCCTCTTTGAAACCATCCTAAGCTTTATGTTTAATCGACAAATTCAAATTCATATTCCATTAAACGAACAATATCTCCATCTTCTGCACCGCGTTTTCTGAGTGCATCATCTACACCCATTGCTCTTAATTGACGGGCAAAACGATTAACGGATTCATCACGGCTGAAATCTGTCATCTTGAACAGTTTTTCCAGCTTATCACCAGTTACGACAAAAGTGCCATCCGGTTCTCTCGTAATAAAGAATTCTTCTTTTTCAGCCTCGTGTTTATAAAGGACACGATGGATACCACCTGTTTCTTCTTCATGCTCAAGCGGGAATTCAGGAGTCTCTTCAATCTTATCAGCAACGGCAAATAACAATTCACGCAAGCCTTCGTGAGTAACAGAAGAAATCGGAAAAACTGGAACATCGTCTTTCAGCTGTTCTTTGAAAGCTTTTAGATTCTCTTCAGAATCTGGCATGTCCATTTTGCTTGCTGCGATAATTTGAGGCCTTTCTGTTAAGCGTAAATTATACTCTTCAAGCTCTTTGTTAATAGTTACATAATCTTCATAAGGATCGCGGCCTTCTTGACCTGACATATCAATAACATGGACGATTACGCGTGTCCGCTCTATATGGCGCAGGAATTGATGCCCAAGCCCAACCCCAGCGTGTGCTCCTTCGATAAGTCCAGGTAAATCTGCCATAACAAAGCTACGACCATCACCTGTTTCCACAACACCCAGATTAGGAACAATTGTGGTGAAATGATACTCGGCAATCTTCGGTTTTGCAGCTGACACAGAAGATAGCAATGTTGATTTTCCTACACTTGGGAAACCAACCAAACCTACATCTGCCAATAACTTCAGTTCCATGATAATATCACGCTCTATACCCGGTTCGCCCTTCTCAGATAATTCTGGAGCTGGGTTAGCTGGTGTAGCAAAACGAGAATTTCCACGTCCGCCACGTCCGCCTTTTGCAATAACGGCACGTTGACCGTGTTCAGTTAAATCGGCAATGATTTCTCCTGTATTAGCATCTGAAACAACTGTACCTGGAGGAACTTTTACAATCATGTCAGGTGAATTCTTACCATGCTGATTCTTGGACATTCCATGTTCCCCACGAGGAGCTTTAAAATGCCTTTTATATCTGAAATCCATTAATGTACGCAGTCCTTCTTCTACTTCAAAAACAACGTTCGCTCCATGACCGCCGTCTCCGCCAGCAGGACCGCCTTTAGGTACATACTTTTCTCTACGGAAAGCGACCATTCCATTGCCGCCATCTCCACCTTTAACGTAAATCTTGACCTGATCCACAAACATGGTGGTAACACCTACTTTCTGCTTTTACAACTCTTTGTTTGTTATCTTACCGTGATTTCAAAATAAAAAGAATTAATATCCTCTGTAATACCAGATATATTTAAAGGTTCTGTCACCTGTAAACTATTTATCAACTCTTCTTTATTGTTTACCTGTCCCTGAAAATCAAAACCAAACTTTAATGCAGCTTCGTCTGTCTTGCTGATTAGTATCGTTAAATGAAGAATATCAAATGTATCCATTCGCTGATTCACTTCATTGAAAAGAGTCTTCATCCAGTTAGTTATTAATTCATCATATTCCGGATAACCTTTTAGATCGTCCACCATCTCATATGTAATATCAAACGTGTAATGAAGCCAATTACCTGTTAACAATAGTTCAGCCAGCAATGGCATATTTAGATTTGAAATTTTCGCTTCCTGCTGTGCTTCTATAATTATTTCATCCACAAGACCCGAAACTCTATCCATTTTACCTAATGCCATATTTCCTTTGATCAGCTGTATTTTATTTAGCCAATCATGACGTACATGCCTCAGTAATTCTACAGTCGTCCATTTTGTTTCCATCTTCATACATTCTCCTGTCGGATTGGAATAATGAGGTCCTGAATGATTCGCAAGTCATCTTTTACAGTATAACAAATTTAACGAAATCTCAGGAGAGGAATTTATTCGCGCGTCAGTAAATAACTTTGGGGTAAATACGGGAGTATAATGGCTTCAACCAAAAAACTCATATCTAAAAAAGAAAACTCCAACCAACAAGGTTAGAGCTTCTTTTGACTGTTACTTTATTATGCTTCTTGTGCTACTGGGTATACGCTGACTTGTTTCTTGTCACGACCCAAACGCTCAAATTTAACAACTCCATCAATTTTAGCGAAAAGAGTGTCATCTCCGCCACGGCCAACATTCAAACCTGGATAGATTTTAGTACCACGTTGACGGTAAAGGATAGAACCACCACTTACGAATTGTCCATCAGCACGTTTAGCGCCAAGACGTTTAGAAATGGAGTCACGACCGTTCTTTGTGGAACCTACTCCCTTTTTGGAAGCGAAGAACTGAAGATCCAATCTTAACATGTATTCCACCTCCTGTTAGCTAATAATAATTTTCATGTATTTACCATAGTCACGTTCAATCGTTTGTAAGGAAACAAGCATGCCTTCAAGCAGTAATTGAACCTTGTCATCGCTCTCCGTTTCCGGAAAACGGACTTCAAGGAATCCGCCATCTTTACCTGCTTGTTTAATGATCGGCTCAACAGCAGTCAAGCTCATCACGGCATTCACAGAACCAAAGGCTACTGCAGATACCCCCGCACAAACGATATCCTGACCCTTTTGTGCAAAATCGGCGTGTCCTGATATACTGAACGAAGCTATTCGTTCACCAGTTCGCACTACCTTCACTTTAATCATACGCGTCGCCTTAGAAGCTAATCTTTTCGATTGTTACTTTTGTGTAAGGCTGACGGTGACCTTGTTTTTTACGGTTGTTCTTTTTCGCTTTGTATTTGAAAACGATGATTTTCTTTTGTTTGCCGTGTTTTTCAACTTTACCTGTTACAGTAGCGCCTTCAACAACAGGGCTTCCAACTTTCACATCTTCTCCACCTACAAAAAGA
>JAZUQD010000191.1:0-4989 GCA_045605505.1 Pradoshia sp. | reverse complement strand
ATGCCTCAAATAATAACAGGTATTATTTTGGCAGCAGGCCGTATTTTTGGTGAAGCAGCAGCGTTGATTTTTACAGCTGGGTTGACAACTCCGATATTGAATACGGCAGCCGATTTGACAAGCCCGGTTAACCCTTTTAATATTTTCAGACCTGCGGAAACATTGGCAGTGCATATTTGGAAGTTGAATTCTGAAGGAATTGTTCCGGATGCAGCAGAAATTGCAACAAAATCTGCAGCCGTATTAATTATTATGGTATTAATCTTTAATATCCTTGCACGTCTATTCTCAAATGTCATTCAAAGACATTTTGAAGGCGGAAGAAGTAAAAGAAAACAAAAAGCATCTGTGTTATAAGTGAAATCATCATTTTACCTAGGGGGGACTTTAGATGATAGAAGTAAAAGAAGCTAAACCGGCAGTGAAAGAAAACAATAGCAAACTTGTCTACGAAACAAAAGGTTTAGATTTATGGTATGGTGAGAACCATGCATTAAAGAATATAAATCTTGCCGTTAACGAGAATGAAGTAACAGCCATCATTGGTCCTTCGGGTTGTGGGAAGTCTACTTACATTAAAGTATTAAATAGAATGATCGAACTAGTTCCAAGTGTACGTACTTCAGGCGATGTATTATACCGAGGACAGAATATATTTGATAAGAATTATCAGGTTGAGGAATTACGAAAGAATGTTGGGATGGTGTTCCAAAAACCGAATCCTTTTCCAAAGTCAATTTATGAAAATGTAGCATATGGACCAAAAATTCATGGCGTTAAAAATAAAAAAGAACTAGATGAAATTGTAGAAAAAAGCTTACGTGGTGCAGCAATTTGGGATGAGGTTAAGGATCGGTTGCATACAAATGCCAACGGACTCTCTGGCGGGCAGCAGCAACGTATTTGCTTAGCAAGATGTCTAGCAGTTTCTCCTGATGTCATTTTGATGGATGAACCGACTTCAGCATTAGATCCAATTTCTACTTTAAAAGTTGAGGAACTTGTACAGGAATTGAAAGAGAAATTCAGTATTATTATCGTTACACATAATATGCAGCAAGCTGCACGTATATCTGATAAAACAGCCTTCTTCTTAAATGGGGAAGTCATAGAATATGATAAGACAGATAAAATTTTCTCGAATCCACATGACAAGCGAACAGAGGATTATATAACAGGACGTTTCGGATAAGCAAATCATTTCGAAGGGAGAATGAAAATGGTTTTAAGAGAAAAATTCGAGAGTGAGCTTAAGGAATTAAAGCTAAAAGTCATTGAAATGGAACGATTTGCCTCATCTGCATTGGACAGAGCATACAAAGCGTTACTCACAAAAGACGTAGAGCTGGCCTTATCCGTTATAGAAGAGGATAAGAAACTTGATAAAATGGAAGAAGAGCTTGATGAACTTGCTATCCTGATGATTGCCAAGCAACAACCTGTTGCAACAGATTTAAGACATATTGTTTCAGCTATTAAAATTGCTTCTGAAATCGAACGTGTTGGAGATTATGGAAAGAACGTTGCCAAAACGGCTATCCGCCTATCAAAAGAAGAAAAGCCGTTTGTCAATGAAGCGGTAAAAGAAATGCATGACACTTGTATGGAGATGCTCAACATGTTTAATGAATCCTTTATGGAGGAGAATACTCTCCTATCTAAGGAACTGGCTGAGCTCGATGACAGGGTAGATGATTTATATGGACAGGAAATTCGTAAGATACTTGAGATGAAGCATCCTGAGTCTACTACGGTTAATGAAAATTCTCAGTTATTGTTTATTGTCCGCCATTATGAAAGAATTGGTGATCATATTACAAATATGGCTGAAGAAACCCTCTATATGATTAAGGGCAGACATTATCATTTAAATGAATCCTGATCATGGTTCATGATTATAAAAAATGGAGATTCCTATAATAGGAACTCCATTTTTTTTATAAGCATGCCATTTAGAAGGGGGCTTTTACAAAAATAATGCTTTGATGCCCTGATAAGCGAAATAGACCCCAAACCCCAATAGAGATAGACCAGAGATTGCTGATATTCCTTTCAGGCTTGTCTCATTTAAGAATCTTCTAAATCCGGTTGTTAAAAAGGCAACGATAATATCCCAAAAGGTTAAACCAAGAAAAATCATAGAACTGTAAACAATAAGTGAGCTTGTTCCATAGGTCGTGACAGTTTTTGCGAGAACAGAACCATATATTCCAATCCAAAAAAGAATAGAAAGCGGGCTTGTAATAGACATGATGAATCCTGTTAAAAAGGACCTTGCCAGCGTATCTTTCGTACGATAATCATCAAAGGTAAGAGTATTTACCCTCATGATACTTTCTATTCCGGTATAAATTAGGACAAATCCTCCAAAGAGCCACAGGAAAATCTGGACATACGGAATCGTAATAAATTGTACAAAACCTAAATAGACCAATAGCATGAATATTCCATCCGCAATCATAGACCCTAAACCAACAATCCAAGCATGAAAAAAGCCATTTTTTATGCCTTTATCTATTCTGGCTGAGTTAACTGGACCAATGGGTGCCGCCAATGTTATTCCCAATACAAAATAACTAAATAAAATATGTCCGCTCACGCTTTCACTCCATCTTATGTGTCTTTAACTTGTACATATTTATGAGGAAAAGAGGAGAAGTATAACAAAATTTATTGATTTTATAAATAGATCGTAATGTAAGACGCAGTTTAGCCTATTTTGAGGCAACTAGTAAAAGGTTTATATCCTCTTAACTTGGATATAAGGAAATAACAATTTATTAAAAGAAGGGAAGGTCAAGATGAAGAAAAGAGATACGGTAACAGTGGGAGGAATATCGATAAACTATTTTCTTAGTGATAAGACTGTTCATATAGACAATAATGAATCATTAAAATCTGTCATTCCAAATCCTAAAGCAGCCGTTCAACTGGCGAGGAAATTAAAAGAGAACTATCAGCAGAAATACGGACGTGAGTTATCTGTGTCCGAGCTTTCTATGGCTATAGAAATCTATGGTCATATCTATCCTGAAAAAATCGCCAAGGCCATTAAAACATTGCCTTTACCTGACTTTGTTGATAAGGCAATGAATGATTTGATTAAAAAGACAGATATCATTGATTCAGGGGAAGAGAGTATCGATCAGAACAGAAAAATCTGGGATGCGATTGCAAAGGTCATCCCAGTCTAACAGAGCTGATTAAATAATAGAAAGTGACCTGTACCTAAAAGCTATTTTCCTTTCGTTAAAACGGCAGCTAAAGCTGCATAGTCCATGTTTTGATAGACCGTATAGGTTCCTGCCTGAATCTTCTTGGTGAGATCTCGTTTGTCAAGATAATCGGAAAAGGTTTTGATATCCGGTATTACCTGTTTCTTTTCTAATAGACTGATCATTTCCGTCGAAGACATTCCGGGCTTTACAGTCAAAATAACGGATGCAGTCTCTTCTTTCTTGCTTTGATCCATTTCTGACTTTAGTTTCGAAAGAGTGCGAAGATCCGTTTGATAGGTTTCCCAATCTCTTTTGGACAAAATATGATTCCCATCCTCTAGTAATATCTTTTGGGCTGCCTCTTTTGTAAGAGGCTCCCTTTTATCTACTGATTGCTCTTCAAAAAGATAACAAGCTGTAAATATGCTTGTGGCTATAAAAATACCAGCAGCGGTTCCTGAAACGTATGATCGGTTCATTGGAAATCGCCTCCCTGGTTCTCCAGGATTTGGATGACCTCGTTTATCGGTAAGGCAGATTGCTTGGCAATCTGATCAATCGATAATCCTTGTTTGGATAAATGGACGACTTGATTTTGAATGACTTCATGTATGGGTAAGGAAGTGTTTAGAAAAGAGGATTCCGTTACCGTATCCTCATGCATGATTTCTTCCTCTAAGACCCGAAGACGTTTCTTTATTTGATACATTTCCTGTATATAATCCAGTGATAGCTGTTCAATCTCTTTTTCAACTTTTACATCCCGCCCTTTATAAAATAGCGAAATGACAAACAGTAAAGCGGAAAGAGAAAATAAACTTATGATAGTGATTAACATGATGTCCCTCCCAATTCAAACTCCACCTCTTATTTTACAACAATTCTCTCCCTGATTTGGTAAAAATTTATGAAAAAGGAAAGATTGCTCATAATTTGGAGGTAGATAGTTGTTCTTCGACAATATGCGTTCATTGTCATACGGTTCAGAGGGTGTTAGGATTTAATGGAAGATATTAGTGGATATATGAACGTGTAAGAAGAATGAAAGAGGTGGGACTGCTTGGACCAGTTAAACTATTTATATCAAAATACAAAAAGGACTATGTGTACAAAGCTTGCTGATGATGCCTCTGGATCCATTGTCCCTTATTTGTGGCATAAAGATCCTGCACAGCATAGTGAGATTTCGACTGCAGTTCAATTAACAAATAATGATTATTTTGAAAGAGTAGATGTAATCTGTAAAAATGATGGCGATCAGGAACACGAAATAAAAATATTTTTTGTCCATGAGGCTTTTCAGGAAGTTTCAGCAAGTTTTTATAGTCCTGCAGATTCTTTTATTTATTTGTACGGTAAACAGACCATTAGTTTACTAAATGGAAGTAACTATGCGTCTATTTCGATTATGGAGAGGAAACATAAAAAAGCGGTATATCAATCGATGGAGGACGGCCAAATCATTCATTCCCCTTTAGCTAGAGGTCTGGTTATATGCACAACAATGTACAAATTTTCGTTGGAACCAGGAGTGAAAAAAGGCGTTTCCAATTGGATGATTACGGGCAGCAATAAAGAGGAAGCGATGCTTCTTGATTACTTGGTTAAAAATCAGACTAGCATTTATGAATGAAAGGTGATATTATAGAAAAGTCGTATAAAATGAAGTTTTGAATGAACTGGAGGGACTCACATGCGTGTAAACATTACTTTAGCTTGCACAGAGTGCGGTGAGCGTAATTATATCAGCACAAAAAATAAACGTAATAAT
>JAZUQD010000190.1:0-3164 GCA_045605505.1 Pradoshia sp. | reverse complement strand
ATATCACTTGGGTTTACAACAAACTCTGGGAAACGTTTACCCATTTTGATGCCGTTTTCACCTAAAATCATACCCTGGTGAACTAATTTCTGGAATGGTTCTTTTACAGGCGATAACCCCTTATCATATAAAAATCTATTCCAGATACGTGCATACATGAGGTGTCCTACTGCATGCTCTGGTCCACCTACGTATAAATCAACTGGTAACCAATGCTTTAATAATTCCTGATTTGCAAATTCTTCATCGTTATTTGGATCAATATATCTCATATAATACCATGATGAGCCTGCAGAACCTGGCATAGTAGATGTCTCACGAACACCTTTTACACCGTTTGCATCGTATTGTTTCCATTCTGTTGCATTTTCAAGAGGTGCTTTACCGTTTTTACCCTTGTAATCTTCAAGTTCTGGTAAAACAAGTGGTAATTCTTCATCTGGAATAAAGTAAATCTCGCCATCTTCTTTATAAACACATGGAACTGGTTCGCCCCAGTATCTCTGACGTGCAAAAATCCACTCACGGAAGTGATAATTTACTTTTCTTCTTGCAACACCTTTATTCTCTAATTTTGTAGTGATAGCTTCTTTTGCTTCTTCTACAGTAAGACCTGTGAACTCTTCTGAATTGATTAACTTGCAGCCTTTTCCAAGGTAGTCCTGTTTCTCAAATGCACACTCAGAAACATCACGACCTTCGATAACCTGAATCATGTCGATATTATGTGCAATCGCATATTCGAAGTCACGCTGATCATGACTAGGAACCGCCATAACTGCACCTGTACCATAGCTTGCAAGTACGAAGTCACCGATGAAAAGTGGTACTTCCTTACCATTTACAGGGTTGATTGCGTATAAACCTTTTAATGGACAGCCTGATTTTGTCTTATTTAATTCAGTACGATCCATATCGTTTTTCTTCAATGTCTCGTCAATATATGCCTGAACCTCTTCCTTGTTCTCTACACGGTCCATAAGACCTTTTACGATTTCTCCATCTGGAGCAAGTACCATGAATGTGATACCATAAATGGTCTCAATACATGTTGTAAAAATAGAGAAGCTGCCTCCACCTACAATTTCAAAATCAACTTCTACACCGGTACTCTTACCAATCCAGTTCTTCTGAATTTCTTTTGTAGAGGTTGGCCAGTCAATTTCTTCTAAACCTTCTAATAATTTCTCAGCAAATGCAGGCTGATCAATTACCCACTGTTTCATATTTTTTCTAACAACTGGATAGCCGCCACGTTCTGATTTACCGTCAATTACTTCGTCATTGGATAAAACAGTACCTAATTCTTCACACCAGTTAACAGGCATATCAACAAGCTTTGCATAACCATCTTCGTATAATTTCTTAAAAATCCACTGTGTGCATTTATAAAATGATGGATCCGAAGTTGCAATTACTTTAGACCAATCATAGTCAAAACCTAATTCTTTCAACTGATTTGAAAACGTCTTAATATTCTCCTGTGTAAATCCATTTGGATGATTACCTGTAGAAACCGCATACTGTTCTGCTGGTAAACCAAATGAGTCGTAGCCCATTGGATGAAGGACATTATAGCCCTGCATACGTTTCATACGTGACATTATGTCTGTAGCTGTATATCCTTCTGGATGTCCTGCGTGAAGACCTACACCTGATGGGTATGGAAACATATCAAGCGCATAATATTTTGGCTTGCTAAAATCCCAGACATCTGTCTTGAAGGTCTCACGCTCCTCCCAATAATTCTGCCATTTTTTCTCAATCACTTTATGATTATAAAGTTGAGCCATTTTAAAATCCTCCTAATGCTTTGCTCCACTTTAAAAACTCTTTTCAAATATAATCAATAATACAAATTTACTCACTTAATAACAATTTGTCAATCTCTGTTTTCGTCGCCAAACCATATGAAAAAGCAGTTGCACTACCTGCACAAATACCAAGTTTTAGTGCTTTTTCGAAATCATCTGTATCAAGGTATCCTGCAAGGAATCCTGCTACCATGGAATCTCCAGCACCAACGGAGTTTAAGACCTCACCTTGTGGTGCATCCATATCATATACTTCGCCATTTTCTGCTACTAAAACCGCACCATGTTCACCTAATGATACAAGAACATTCTTTGCACCACGATTTTGAAGTTCTTTTGCATAAAACTCAACTTCTTCTTTACTAAAAAGATCACGGTAAAAAATGTCTTCTAACTCATCTTTATTTGGTTTTATTAAAAATGGTTCATATTCAAGTGTATTCCAAAGCAAAGAACTCGCAGCATCTACAACTACTTTAATATTTCTCTCATTACAAAGCTTCACAATATCAGCATATACACTCTGTGAAATACCCTTTGAAACACTTCCTGATATGACAACAATATCTTTCTCGTTCAATCCTGTAAGCTTGTCTAATAAAAGCTTCAATTCTTCTTCAGAAACGATTGGACCCGCACCATTTATCTCCGTCTCAACGTCAGACTGTACATCCATTTCTGTTTCTTGTACTTCTACATCATCTTGTTCTATCTTTTTAGCAGTAGAACGAAGTTTTACATTGATACGAGTGTTTCCTTCTTTTACAGTCACAAAATCTGTAATCGCGCCAGACTCTTTTAACTGTCTTTCAAGTTCTGCTCCAGTAAATCCAGCTACAAATCCAAGTGCTGTATTTTCTACACCAAGTTCTGATAAAACCATAGATACATTAATTCCTTTTCCACCAGGGAAGACAAATTCACTTGTTGTACGATTTACTTTTTCCGTTTCAAAATTTTCTACTGTTACCACATAATCCAAAGATGGATTAAATGTAATTGTATAAATCATAATATCATTTTCCTTTCAGACATCTATAAAGAAAATACCATTTTTTTACTTAAAACTCAAGGCAAAAAAAGAGGTTGTCCTAAGACAACCTCTTTACCACACATGATTAATCTCTTAACTGGAATCTTGAAACTAATTCGTTCATATTCAATGCCTGTGCTGACAATTCTTCACTTGTTGCAGAAGATTCTTCTGATGCAGCTGAGTTAGACTGTACAACTTCTGAAATACGAGAAATACCTGCGTTAGCCTGTTCCATAGACTGTGCCTGCTGAATAGACATTTCACTTAATAATTTAGACTGTTCAGCAATACCTGTAATAGATTCTACTACTTCA
>JAZUQD010000189.1:0-4438 GCA_045605505.1 Pradoshia sp. | reverse complement strand
GGGGATACATGGAAAAATTAGAAGACTATATATGTATGTTATCTTCAAAAGGCTTTAAACTTGGAGAAGAAGCAATAGGATTTATCTATTTTGGAAAACAGTTGACTTCAGCACCAGACTGGATCGTAAATATAGCGTTAGAATATACATTAAAGGCTCAAAAGAGATTTGATGGCGGATTTTATGTATCCTTATTAGAAACATTGGTTAATAGTCATATTACCAACAGAAAAGAAGCGGATCAAGTCATAAAGAAACTTGGATTACAAGTATCGTAGTTGACTATTTATGATCAAAGCGAGTATTCACTTGATGACTCCGTTTATAAAAGAAAGTGACACATTGAATGTCATTCCTGTCCTTACTATTTAATTAATCATACCTCATATGATAAGGCATATCGATTTCATTCTAGAACGGCAGATGGAGGAGTTTAGACGATAGAAAAGACATTAAAGGGGATGTCTTTTTTATTTTTGTTACAGTTACTTTATCAGTTTTAAAATAGGAATGATTATTGGTAAACGGGAAAGTAAATCAAAACTACGTGATAAAGATTTGAGGTAAGAAGCAGCCACTGGTATTTAAAATTAAAAATAAAAGACCTCGCTTTAAAGAGGTCAAGGTGCCACTAATTCAACCTTTATTCTGTCTGGATCTTCAAAAAATACGGCATAATGGTCTTTTCCTCCTGCAAAGGGATATCGATTTTGGTAAAGGATTTGTACACCTTTTTCTTTGAGTTTACTCGATACCTCATCTACATGTTGTCGTGACTTGGCGTGAAATGCTAAATGATTTAAACCTACTTGGCCTCTATGATAAGGGATATCGATATGCTTTTCTTCAGTTTGAACAAAGACAATATAGGTGTCCCATATCCGCCAACTTTGACCATTTTCCCACCTTTGGAAAGGTTCGTATCCTAACTCCTCCAGAAACCAACCCCAAAATTCAGCAGATTTCTTCAAATCAGATACATTGATTTCAACGTGATGGATAAGTCCTTGTGTCAAAAGATTCCCTCTTTTCAACGTAGATATTTAGTAAGCCTATTAATCGGTATCATTCAGTTGCACGGCTTTACGTGATAACAGGTCAGCTGATTTATTTTGTGACTCAGGTATCCATTTGATGAAAAACAAACTAAATTGTGCTGCAAGCTCCAGAGCTTGATGGAGTAATTGTCGATAAGGCTCTTTTTTAACATACTCTTTTTCCACTGCATCAGCTACATGCTTTGAATCTGTGCGAACAGAGATTACTTCATATTTTTTATCCAGGCATATTTTCAGAGCATGAATGAGAGCTAAGTATTCAGCTTCATGATTATTTTTGATGCCAAGGGGTATGGAATATCGGTTGACTTCGCCATCTGCTTTTATAAAAATACCAGCACCGCTCGGACCTGGATTTCCTTTTGCCGCGCCGTCTACATATACTTCTATCATACAAAAACATCCTTTCAACATAAAAAGTACATTAAATTTTATCAATTGTCCACAGTTATAGTTTTAATGTGATCAGGATAATTTATATATAAGTAAGGAACTTGAGATAACGGACAGGAAGGGAGAAAGAAATGAAAGTAACATTGAAGTGGGTTTACAGTAAATCAAAAATGCCCTCAGTAACATTTACATCAGAGGAAATGGATAGCCAGTTTGCTTTAAAGATTGCCAATGATTTAGAGAGTACAGGAAGATTGCGAGATCTTATTTTTATTGATGAACTGGGAATGGAGTGGACCAAGAAACAATATCAGAAGTTAACGGAAGAAATAGAAGAAACACCGCAAAACATCACTATCTATTTTGATGGAAGTCATACACCGGGTGAACCCATTGCCGGTACCGGTATGGCAATCTATTATACACAAAACAATAAAAAATATCGATTACGTCACAATGAACGTTTTGATTATATTGAAGACAATAATGAGGCGGAATATTGTGCGTTGCTGGCAGCTGTTAAACAGTTGGAACATTTAGGTGCGAGACATCAAAAAATCATGATTAAGGGTGATTCCCAAGTTGTTTTGAAACAATTAACAGGAGAATGGCCATGCTATGAAGAAAATTTAAATAAGTGGCTCGATCGCATTGAACAACAACTTAAAGATCTTGGATTGCAGTATGAGACATTGGCCATTCCAAGAAAAGAAAATGAAGAGGCACATCGGTTGGCAACTCAGGCACTCGAAGGAATCGAGATAGACAGCCAACTTGAATTACCAAACATGGGGTGAAGCGACAATGAATAAGAAAAAGGGGAAAAAAGACGTGCTTAAACAAGTTGATCTGTTATTAAGCACCTATTGTGATGGCTGTTTTTTACACAAACAACTTGTCCGCGACACAGGCCGCACTCAGGCACATCGCTTTTGTATAAATCAGTGCACAGTTGGTGAAACATTGAAGCAAATGGGAACCAATTTAAATCAAAAGACAGAAAAGCCGCCTATTGGATAGGCGGCTGTTAATTTGGGTTCATTATTGAACTTTTTGAACGTTAGTTGCTTGAGGTCCTCTTTCGCCATCAACGATTTCGAATGTAACTTCTTCGCCTTCTTCTAAAGATTTGTACCCTTCACCTTGAATAGCAGTGAAATGAACGAATACATCTTCTCCGCCTTCAACTTCGATAAAACCAAAACCTTTTTCATTGTTAAACCATTTTACTTTACCGTTTTGCATAAATGAATTCCTCCTAAAACTGTGGCCCCTTGAGCCAATTACTATTTATCATAAC
This sequence comes from Pradoshia sp., assembly GCA_045605505.1. Lineage (GTDB taxonomy): Bacteria > Bacillota > Bacilli > Bacillales > Pradoshiaceae > Pradoshia. The sequence continues at coordinate 1,687 of JAZUQD010000189.1, read as the reverse complement.
TTTTAGATTAGCCATGATAATTTCAATATACAATATTCAAATATCCAGTGTCAAAACTGATTTTAAAAAATATTAAAAATATTTGTGGATAGGAAGAATGGTGGATGGATGTGGTATAATTTGTTAAAAATAAGCGAAATATTTATGGTCGGGGTGCCTAAATGGATACACGTCAAAATGGTTCATCAAATTATCTGTTGGAAAAGGTTTTTATGGATCAATTACGTAAAGATATTAAAGAAAATGTGGAACAAAAATCACCTTTTAAGCAAAGGAATCAGCAAGTGCCATCATTGCCGATTGACAAGGTTTCTTTAAATATGGATCAAGCATGTAGTGACATTCAGAACATTTTCGAGGATATATCGAGAAACGGAAAGGGATCTGTGAGTCGAATCAAGCAGGAGATTATCCCGATTATACAGAACGCTGCATCCAGTCCGAGAATTTTTGAATTACTTCATCAAAATAAAAGGAAAGAGGAATATACCTATTGGCATTCCATATGTGTAGGAATTCTGTGCGGCATTATTGGGGATTGGCTAAGAGTGACTTCGGAAGAGCTTGAAGATTTAATGATTGCCGGTGTAATGCATGATATCGGTAAATCCCTGATTCCTGAAAGTATCGTCAATAAAGCAGGAAAGCTTACAACTCATGAATATACAATCATGAAACAACATACCATCTATGGCTACAAATTATTAAATGGACTGAATACGTTACCTGATTCAGCTGCAATTGTTGCTCTTCAGCATCACGAAAGAGCGGATGGGATGGGTTATCCCTATGGGTTGAAGGGGCATGAGATTCATTATTTTGCTAAAATTGTGGCCATTGCCGATACGTATCATGCCATGTCCTCAGAAAGAGTTTACCATGAAGCCACACCGTTTTATTTAATCATCAAACAAATGCAAAATGATCTATATGGAAAGTTAGATGCTCCAATTTTATTGATGTTTATGGAAAGATTGCTGGAAGCCTTGGTGGGGAAAAAAGTAGAATTGAATAATGGGGAATGTGGTTGGATCCTTCTCATCAATCGCTATAATCCACTCAAGTCATTAGTAAAGACAGATAGGGGAATCATTGATCTAATGGCATTCCCAAAAATCGAAATCACTAAAATTATTAATGAAGTTTAAGTGGAAATTATAAAAGCGCAAAAAAAAAAGACAGTCGTTAACTGTCTTTTTTATCAGCAAGATAAAATGACTACCACTTATAAGGTGTTGTCTGGTAAACATAGTAATTCAGCCAATTTGAAAATAGAAGACTTGCATGGCTTTTCCAGGTATGAAATGGACGTGAGTCCGGGTCATTATCAGGAAAATAATTTTCAGGTACGGGGGCATGTGGCCCCTTTTCTAAGTCGCGTCTATATTCCTGTGCGAGTGTCGTAGCCTCATATTCAGGATGCCCGGTTACCATGATTAATTTTTTATCCCTGGAGGCGATCAGAAATAAACCAGCTTCATCCGATTCTGCCAAAACGATTAAATCCTTGTGTTTTTTTATTTCTTGTTCTTCAACATCTGTATATCTTGAATGAGGAGCAAAGAACACATCATCGAATCCTCTCACAAGGCTTTCAAAGGGTTTTAGAACTTTATGCTTATAGATGCCTGTACATTTTTTATTTAATAGCTGCTTTGATATACCAAAATGGTGGTAGAGAGCAGCC
>JAZUQD010000188.1:0-20350 GCA_045605505.1 Pradoshia sp. | reverse complement strand
GCTGATAATGTGCGGGTAACTTCATATTTATCCTGCGCTTTTGCTGCGAGCTCCTGCCCCCCTGCAACACCTGTATACTGGATGTACAAAAAGCGGAAAAATACTACACAAAAAAGCAGCCCAAATATTATAAATAAAAGTGCTGCTCCCCTATTACGGCTTTTTTTATTACTCATTAATCTTGCACTACCTTAACATTTTTATCTCTTAGCGTTAATCCCAATTCTTTCGCTTTTTCCCAGATTCGGTCATATGTACTTAACTCGCTAACTTGATCAGCATAATCTTTATTTGCCTTTTCTTGATTCTCTATTTTACTTTCAAGGGCAATAATTTCGTTATTGGTTGAGTAAATATTTGCTTGTGCAGAGACTATTTTTACAGCGAAGAAAGCGATAAACAAAGAGAATGTTAAATAAAGAACCTTCTCACCAATCGTTATGCCGCCTTTTACCTTAACCTTCTTTGTCTTTGCTCCTGCATGACGTTGCTGTTCCTGCTGAAGTTTTCTTGCTAAACTACTCAAGTTTATCCCCTCCCATAAATGGTATCTAACATTTCTATTTTATCTTTTCTGCCACTCTCAACTTAGCTGAGCGCGCTCTTTTATTTTCTTCTAATTCTTCCTCACTTGGTACTATCGGCTTTCTCGTAATCAGCTTTAATTCAGGCTCATATTCTTTTGGTATTACCGGTAACCCGTGCGGTAATGGAGGTAATTCCGATTGTTCTTTAAAAAAGCTTTTGCATATACGATCTTCCAATGAATGGAATGTAATAACGGAAATTCTGCCGCCCTTATTAAGTAGTGGAAGCACTTTTTCCAAAGACACTTCAAAAACTCTAAGTTCATCATTTACCGCGATTCGTATAGCCTGAAAAATTCGTTTTGCGGGATGTCCGCCTTTTCTCCTTGCCGGAGCAGGAATAGCATCTTTAATTATATCTACCAAGTCAAACGTTGTGCGAATTGGCTCAATCTCCCTGGCTTGTTCAATTTTCCTGGCAATTTGTTTAGAAAACTTTTCCTCGCCATATTTAAAGAAGATTCTAACCAAGTCTTCATATTTCCAGCTATTCACTACATCATAGGCTGATAAGGGAGAAGATTGATCCATTCTCATGTCAAGCTGTGCATCATGATTATAGCTGAAGCCTCTCTCCGGGGTATCAAACTGCGGAGATGAAACACCCAAATCATATAGTATTCCGTCTATTTTTGTAATACCGATTTCAGCAAGTTTTTCATCCAAATGAACAAAGTTGCTATTGATTAATGTTACCTTGTCCATGTATGGCTCAAGTTTCTTTTCAGCATGTTTTAAGGCAGTTTCATCCTGATCAAACGCTATTAATCTTCCTTGGTCAGATAAAGATTTAGCGATTAATTCACTGTGTCCTGCGCCTCCAAGGGTACAATCCACATAAATTCCGTCAGGTTTTATATTCAGCCCATCTACAGCTTCTTTTAATAGTACAGTCGTATGATTAAACATTTCTTCACCTTCCTGAAAGGAAGTATGCGCATTAAATATCAAAACCAATCATATTTTCAGCAATCTCTGAGAAAGATTCTTCGGAGTTCGAGAAATATTCTTCCCATATTGATTTACTCCATATTTCTATCCGGTTAGATACTCCTAAAACCACGCATTCTTTTTCCAATTTTCCATAGTTTAAAAGTGGTCCCGGGATGTTCACACGTCCCTGTTTATCAAGTTCACATTCAGTCGCACCTGAAAAAAAGAAACGGGTAAATGCTCTTGCATCCTTCTTTGTAAGTGGAAGGCCTTTTAGCTTTTCTTCAAGTTGAGACCATTCATCCAGCGGATATCCAAACAAACATTGATCAAGGCCGCGCGTAATGACAAACATATCTCCTAAACTTTCACGAAATTTAGATGGTATGATGATGCGTCCTTTTGAATCAATCGAATGATGGTATTCACCCATGAACATGTCCTTCACCCCACTTCTCCAATTTAGAGTACCACATCCCCCCACTTTTCACCACAATTTATACAAAAAAACTTTAATATTCGAATAAAATATCAGCTGAACAGAACAAAGTTTTCCAGAGGTCCAAAGGACAGAAAAAAAACTGCCTATTTAAGACAGTTTTTTAGAAATATTATTATCTAGTTTTTTAGTTGCTGATTCCATACACAGGACCCTTTTCGAGTCCGTATATATTGTCAAACCGGGCGAATTATTTCTTTTCTTCTTATCTATTTTTTATATAAATACGACATAATGTGAACCATCAAATTCGAGTGATTCCGCCAAAAGACTTTCTACCCATGATGTCCCATAGTGATTGAAAAAGTCAAACGGATTAAGAATTCTTTCCTGAAGACCACCTGACGGATGGAGCCTATTTTCGACACGATTATATTTTACAATCGTTTCTTCATTTTTTCTTTCTAAATGGCTCTCCACCTTTTTCTGCATAAATAAAAGCTGGTCCTTAATTATCTGGCGATTTTTTTCGAAAAGAGGCTCTAATCCTTTATCGAAATTAACCGCTTTATGTTGCCAGGTAACATGGTCTTTTTCTAGATTTTTTATTATACTTCTATATGTATCTGGAGCCTGTTTATACAAATCATGCAGATACTTTTCCTTCTCGTCAGTACAACCTGTTTTTAATACTTTTTCTAAAGAAAGATTAAGTTCTTCTAATAACCTCTCCAAATTCCCTTCCAAAAGAGTAAAGGATAGTCGCGGCCATATTGGGGGCATCTTTTCTCCAATCATATTGAACGCAGGCTTAATTTCACTCCAGTAAGCAATCTCACCGGGTCCGGCTATAAATCCTAATACCGGAAAGAGTTTTTCTTGCAGAAGCGGCCGAGACACAACATTCGTACTGAAATATTCTGGATGCTGTGAAAGTAATCGATCCAGCTCAATTTGGGATAATTTAATCCCGCTTCCCTTCCCAACTAAATCACTCGTACCTTCTTCCCGTTCCAGCAGCAATCGATTAGCAGTGGTAGGTTCGTAATAAAACAGATTTGTACATCGTTCATCCAGCTCAATAATGGGATTGTATCCCTTTTCCTTCAAAAGACTTTGCTGTTTAATTACAGACCTGCTGATTTCGGTTTCAAAAATAATCTGCTGATAGAGTGGGCCGGCCAGCTTTCTAAAATCGGGATCACCTGAATCTACCAACAAGAGGCCTTGATCTTTAAACAAGTCGTTAATTAGGAAAGCAAAAAAATCTGTAGACGTTTCGGATTTTTCAAGCGCTTTTTCTGCCCAATCCATCAATTCATTCGTATGCTCTGTTTCTCCCCATAGAGAAAACACATCTTCCAGCCATTTTTTTGCTGTACCAGACTCCAATACCATATCAGATATCATTTTTTTCGATAAAGGTTTATCCGGATAGACAATTCTTTTTAATTCTGAGCCTTCTTCAGCGTAAACATGATTTACTTCCGGAAAATCATGGTCCTCACCAGCAATCCAAAAAACAGGGACGACCGTTTTATTTAATCGTTCACTCTGTTCCTTTGCCAGCTTTATAATTGAGATAATCTTATGAATTGAATACAACGGACCGGTCAATAAACCCGCTTGCTGACCTCCTACTATAACGAGAGCATCCTCGCGCAAAGCATTGATATTTTCTTTAACTCGCTCTGATAATCCATATTTACTCATGAAAGACTGAATATAGGATGCCATTTCCATTCGTGGATAAGTCCGTTCCTCCAGCCAATCAACCCGATTTTGTATATGGCTCTCATTCTTCCAATCATACTCTGTAAAAGATTTATTTATTTCTCCTTTGATATAGTCTGATGCAAAACTATTCAAAGCAGGAATATTCATTTTTATGTATTCCATCAAGGCTGTCTCCTTTTGAACAAATTCATATAACAGTATATCATTCCCTTCGATGCCTTAAAAACCTATTGCACTCACCTATATAAAAACATTAACAATTCTCTCTGCAATCCCAATAAAAACCAATAAAAAATAACCGATTGAGAATAGTAAAAAAGAGGCTCTCCAAAAGCTTGTGAAAACTCTTTTTAAATTAATCTCTTCCCTTACTTTATAATGCATAAACAAGACAACTGACGCTAATAAAATAAGGATAATCATAATAATCCAAAGATATGAACGTTCAAAAAGGGCAATGACAGCATAATGAACTGCCATAATCAGAAAAAACGTCGTAACATCTGCAGATAGCCTCACTGCTTTTTTGTTATTTTTAAATTTCTGGCGTGATAGGGTATACACTGCCATATACACAATTACCGGCATGATCACACAAGCAGCAATAAGTCCTGCTAGTAAACTGTCCAATCAAATCTCCCCGCTTTCTTCCATTCCACGTATCATCGTATACAGCAGCTGACATTGAGGTGAAGGAAGACCATGTTTCTTAGCTTCCCGAATGCAATACCCTAGTATTGTGTCTATTTCTGTTTTTCTGCCTAACTCAAGATCCCTTAACATAGAAGATTTATTCTTTGCTGTATGATCACATATTACGGAAATTTTTTTTAGATATGCTTGATGCTCCGCCCGTGAAATTAAAAGTGAATCACAAACCTCACGGCAAATGGATTCCATCAACTTAACATAATATATATTTTTTATTAATTCTCCATTACAAACTCGCAAGACACTTGTAAGAGGGTTGATCACAGAATTAACAATTAATTTTTCAATGTGAATGGGCCTAATATCCGGTATCACCTGGACTGGAAAGTCATCCACATCCAATGTTTCTATACCTTGGAATTCAGTTCCTTTAAAGAGACCTATTTTTATCGTACCCTTTCCGGTATGGCGAACAGTATAATCATTTTTCCGAAGAGCACCATGCTCAATAATACCGGTATAAATACTGGAAACCTGCATTTCAGGTAAATAATTAAAATGATCCATTCCGTTTTGCAGAAAGACCACAACAGCTGCATTCTCTTCCAGGATAGGCAATAGCTCCAAAATAGCAGACTGCTTTACGGTAAGGAGAATAACATCCTGATTCCGAATGGAATGCGCTGATTTTTCCATACACACAGCAGAAATATAATTATAATGATACTCGTAAGAGTCAGCAATCAGGGTAATTCCTTTTTCATTAATTTCTTTAGCTTGTCTTTGTGTATGTGTAAAAATCGTAATTTGATGATGACTACTTAGCTTTGCAGCTACTAATAATCCGACCGATCCGCCACCTATTATTCCAATTTTCATGGTATCCTCCAAGTACCTTTTGCAATAATTGTAACAAAAGGACAGTATGATGAAAAGATTACAAATCTCTGTTTTCTTCTTTATAGGTGTAAATGATTAAAAAATAGGATTTTTCAAAAAACTCAGCTATAATGGCAATATAAGTTAATTTTTTTCACGTACATATAAGGGGGATATGACATGAGTGTAAAGGTTGAAAAACTACTTGTTAATTATCGTACGCTTGAAGAATTCAAGAAGTTTAAAGAATATGGTTTACAAGAATTATCCATGTTCGAAGACTTACAGGCCAATCTAATAGAAGATAACAGCGAATCACCTTTTTATGGCATCTACTTTGGGGATAAATTAGTTGCCAGAATGAGCCTTTACAAAATCGATGCTAAGTATGATAAATATTTCGATCCACCTCAGGAATATTATGAAATATGGAAGCTCGAAGTCTTACCGGATTATCAGAAAAAAGGCTATGGCTCGTTATTGGTTCAATTCGCAAAAAATCTCGGTCTGCCGATTAAAACCAACCCAAGAGTACATTCACGTAATTTTTGGGAAAAACAAGGCTTCGAACATGTAGAGTATGATATGGAAAGAGACTTGGGCGAAAATCCACTTATCTGGCAGCCTAGTAAAAACTAATATATGTAGAAGAGCTTTCTATTTGAGAAAGCTTTTTTCTTATTTAAAATCAACAATAGAAGCATACCTCATAAGGCATGCTTCTAAAAAAATCTTCATTTTTCCTCCGATAATTGACGTGCACGATTCAGCAAATCAAGCAACCCATGATAATCCTTTTCCATTTGTTTAAATCGAATTTCCAATGTATCTCTCTCTTGAACCAAGTAATCTGTATGCTTTTTTAATTCTGAATACTCCTTAAGCAATTCCTCCGATGACTGGAATGATTGTTCTTCCAACCTACTTTTTAAATTGATTAAGTAAGCAATAACCCTTTCTAAAGACAGGCTGAGTTCGGCATCTTCATTTTTTTCGGCAGGTTTATGCGTCTCCTGATGTGGCAGTTCTGTTTTTAATTCAAGAGTGTCTATCGTTTTCTTCAAGTCCTTTCTTGCTTTTTTAGCTAACTCTATCCCTTCTAAATATTGTTTACGAACATATGAATTCCATCTAAACCCGCACGCAGCTGACGTTCTCGATAACCCTTTGCCGACTTCTTCAAACGCTTTCAATTGTGTGCTTCCCTCACGAATATGGCGTAATACTACCTCCGCCAAATAGACATCCTCGTCCTGCGACCACCCATCCTGCCTGGAGCCTGTCATCCTCTATTCCTCCCATCATGCAATCATAATATTTATTCATATGCATCTGGTAGGAAAGATAGAATAAAACAAGATTCTATTAACGCAATAATTGATTTTACTTTATCCCTTTTCTTTAAATCGTTTTACAGCTTCCATATGTGTTGGTAATACCCATAATTCTGAACATCGTTTAATTTCTTCCTGCATCCTTACGTGTAAATCAGAGGCCTTTCTTTTGCGAACCACGATCTCTTTATAAGCCATTAGTGCTTGAATATCATTCTTTATAATAGACTCAACTAGCGGGGTCATGATTTCCTCGTTTATTTCTGGCATGATGCTATTCACAAAGCCATGAGTATATGCCTCATTCACAGAAAATCTCTTTCCTGACATTAACCATTCCATTCCGATCCCTTCTGGTACCTTTTCCAGTAAAAGCTCTCCGCCTCCCCAACCGGTTGTAATCCCCTGCTGAATTTGAATAAAACCAATTACTGTCCCTTTCTTCGCATATCGAAAATCACATGCTGTAGCCAGTTCCAATCCGCCGCCAACAGCAGGTCCATTCAAAAAGGCAAAAACAGGCTTAGGCAAAGTAGCTATTTTATATAAGATATCTCCCATACAAGACAACATTTGCAAAGCATCCAGTTGGTTATCAAGTAGATGGAATTCTTTCAGATCACCACCAGAGCAAAAAACGTCACCTGCTCCAGTTATCACTAACGCTTTAAGGTTTACATCTTTTTTCACCCGTTCAATGGCTTTATCTAATATATTCATTACCTCAAAATTAATAGCATTTTTAACCTCGGGGCGATTCAACGTGACCAGTAAATAGTTCCCCTTTATCTCCCATTTCTCTGCATTGCGCATGATTATCTCCCCCTACAAACAAAAAGAACACAGGTTTCCCTGTGTTCTCCCGAGTTGATTATTTATTTACAACTTCTTTTCCTTTGTATGTTCCACATGCTTTACAGATACGGTGTGATAATTTCATTTCACCGCAGTTTGGGCATTCAACCATACCAGGGACTTGAAGTTTGAAATGCGTACGACGCAATCTCTTTCTAGTTTTCGAAGTTCTTCTGAAAGGTACAGCCATGTTTTACACCTCCTTAAAAAAACGATGGTTCTATGGAAGACTTATGTAGTCTTTCATTTTTCACTGTTATCATCATTGTTGTCAAAAAAATGGGCCAACTTTGCCAGTCTTGGGTCAACCTTTTTAACTTGCTGGTCTTCTGAAATCAATTCCCAGTCATCTCCAGCTTGCGGGGCACCGTTAACAGGTTGATCCGTATCACAAAATACCTGCAATGGAATTTCAGTGATAATGATTTCTTTGACTACCGGCGTAAGATCCACTACATCTCCCTCAGCCACATGATATTCTCCATCCTCTGTAACCATACCTTCATACTGATTAAAAAGATAGGTCTCTGTTGTTTGTACATCAATTGGGAATGGGACATCGACCAGGGTTCTTGAACATGGTAATGTTAATGTACCTGATATTTTCAGATGAAAAGTAACTCGATTGGAACTCAAGTCTGCCTTTCCAAATACACGAATTGGTGAAATATCACGAATTTGTGGATCTGTTTCTTTTAGTTCAGATAAATCTGCTGTCTCATCTACATTAAACCCATTATCGCGAATTTTGTGCAGTTGTGGAATTGTCCATTTCATATTATATCACCTCAAGGCAACAAAGGTAATTATAGCTTTGGTAAATTCATTTGTCAATGTTTTTTCTTTACAGCCATATGTGATACCCTTATGCAAATTTTAAGCACTTGTCCACTTATTTTACCCGAATTATGTAGTTTTGAAAACAGAATAAATTCGAGTACCTATTTTTTCGTTCACTTGCTTCCTGATAACTCCATCATTTACTATTAATAAAACAACCATTTATAGGAGGTGGATTATGTGAATGCTTTGGGACTTGTTGTGGAATATAATCCTTTTCATAATGGACACTTATACCATTTACAACAATCTAAATCTATTACAAATGCTGACGTGACCATCGGCGTAATGAGCGGTAATTTTTTGCAGCGCGGCGAGCCTGCCCTCGTGGATAAATGGTCTAGGACTGCGATGGCATTGAAGGCAGGAATTGACCTAATTATTGAGCTTCCATTCGTTCATGCCGTCCAAAAAGCCGAATATTTCGCTGAAGCAGCTATTCTTCTATTGGAAGAAATCGGCTGTAAATCAGTTTGTTTCGGCAGCGAACAAGGCGAAATTGAACCTTTTATACATACATACACGATTATCGAGGAAAATTTAGACACTGTTGACCAACGGATTCAGTATTACAGCAAGGAAGGGTACAGCTATCCAAAGGCTGCTTCTCTGGCCTATAGAGAATTACAAACCCGGTATCCCGCTATGCTATCATTGGACCAGCCTAATAATATCCTTGGCTACCAATATGTATCCGCAATCTTAAAACATAACTTATCAATCGAGCCAGTGACAATTAAACGGACAGGGTCCGGATATCACGATCCCATTCTAATGCCCGGTAAGATTGCGAGTGCAACTGGCATCAGAAAAGAATTAATGGAAAATCGCAATCTGGACGCCATCTCACCCTATGTTCCTGAAACAACCTTTAAACTGTTGAAAGACTATATGATACGGCAAAGAATCCTTCACAATTGGGAGCTTTATTGGCCATTTTTAAAGGTTAAATTGATTACAACACCACCTGACACTCTGGCGCAAATATACGAAATGAAAGAAGGTCTGCAAAATCGATTAATTGAGGCAGCAGAACGTGCTGGTACTTTCGCGGAATTCATGTCACTCATTAAAACGAAGCGATATACCTGGACGAGATTACAAAGAATTCTCACCTACACTCTTTTAAACTTTACAAAAACAGAGATGCCTCAAAGCCTATTTCCGCCATATATACGCGTGTTAGGTTTCAACTCTGCCGGACAACAATATTTAAAGAGCATAAAAAAGGATAAAGGAAATCTTTTAGTTTCCCGCCTTGCTGCCTGTCAAAACCCTATAATTGAAATTGACAAGCGGGCTGCCATCGTTCATGCCGCTGTTCTTCCTCCTGAGTTTTCTATCATGGCTCAGAAACGTGAATTTATGGCACCAATTGTCTTGTCAAATTAAAAAAGAAAAGCCATCGATTCAAGTATGAATCAATGGCTTTTTCTTTTATTCAGCTTATTTTACTTCCATACCTTTCAAATAATTCAATGCATCATCTATTGTATCTACAGGGACAATGGTCATATCTGTACCAATTTCTTTTGCCGTTTTTATAGCCATTTGGTAATCGGATTCTTTAGCACCCTCTTGGTTCGGTGCAAAGAATATATCTGCATCTGCAGAATCAGCCGCTACAACTTTCTGATCTACACCTCCGATTGGACCGACTGTTCCGTCATCAGAAATCGTTCCTGTTCCTGCAATTTCCTTTCCTCTTGTGTAATCTACTTCTGTTAGTTGATTAAATATTTCAAGTGAAAACATTAGCCCCGCTGATGGCCCACCAATACTATCAGCGTTTATCTCGATATCCCTGTCTGTTTTGACGCTTCGATCTTCAACCAATGTGATACCCACACCAACTTTTCCAGTTTTCTCTAGCAGCCCCAATTGTAGCGTTTTTTCAATGGTTTTTTCATCACGCTTAATTTCTAATTTCACTTGATCCCCTGCCTTTTTCGAGGATACGTATTCTATGAAAAATTCACTTGACTTAATATTTTTTCCATCGACTTTAATAATTCGATCTCCAGGATTCAATACACCGTCCGCAGGTTTACCCTCAGCAATCTGCAACACGTATATTCCTTCTAATTTAACTTCGGCTTGATAGCCTGCTTTTTTGTATCCATTCAGTATAGCGGATGTCTGGGAATCATCCATCAGTTTTAGTTGCCTAACCGTATATTCTTCATCGGTTTCGTCCTCGCTCCTGATTTGGTCCAGTTTATAAATTTTATGATAATCAGCAAATTTAGCCCACGCATATGTATAAATATTCGCCCTGCCCATCCGGACCGTTGTCAGCATAAAAGAACCCTCTGCTTTTGTTCCGTTTTCGACCTCAACAAATTGCTCCAACGTTTCCGCAGATCCGGGGGTCGAGACATAATAAGGCAATTTATAAAAGGACGCAAGCATTGCCAGCAGTAGGACTGCTATCCCAATTTTGCCTAAATTGAACTTACGCTTCATCTATATTTTTCTCCTTCCAATGCTGTATGGCCTTTTTAATCTCCGGCAGCCTTTTTTTCGCTTCTTGTTCCCCCATCATAATAATTTCCTGTATGTTTGTAAATGCTCGCGAACTATAGATTTCAACCGGGGGCTGAATCATGACATCCGCATCAATCCCTTTCATTTTGACAATCTCCATTTGCAGAATATCTAAACTTTTAGAAATTACATCATAGATCGATTGAATCTCTGTATCTCCCTTTGTAGCAGAAACATCGCTTGCAATAACAATATCCGCACCCATTTCTTTCACAACCGAAACCGGAACTCGATCCACTACGCCCCCATCTACGAGTAATTTCCCGTTGATTCGTTTCGGTACGAATACACCGGGAATAGAGATACTGGCTCTTACTGCCTCATAAACCGGTCCATCCGTGAAAACAACCCTCTCTCCTCTTTCTATATCGGTGGCCACAACAGCCAAAGGGATTCCAAGGTCCTCCAGATTTTGATTCTTTGTAAACAAGCGAATATATTCTTCTATCCTTTTACCAGCTACAAATCCCAATCTCGGTACAGTCAGATCCATAAAGTATTTCCGCTTAAATTGCAAAGAAACTTTTTGTAATAATTCAAGATCTGAGCCACTTGCATAAAAGCAACCAATTAACGCCCCCATACTGCTGCCCGCTATATAATCAATTTCTATCCCTTCGCTGATTAACACTTTCAATATACCGATATGCGCAAACCCTCTAGCTCCGCCAGAACCCAGTGCCAATCCAATTTTCGGTTTCATTCCAAATGACACTCCTTTTTGCAAACTGATTCTATGCATGCCCCGTTAACCGGAGTCTTAGTTCTAAACTATTTTTCTTTGAGTATATTTTGATAATGGGGACAACCCAGTCACATCAAAACCTTTTACTATTTTACTAAATATATTTTAGCATTTGCTCATTTACTACGCTTAAATTTCATAAGGGAAGGGATTTAATTTGAATAAATCAATTATAAAATCAGCACTATTAGCGTTGATTGCAGTGATAATGGCATTAGCCTTAATATTGATGCCTCAGGAATCCTTTGAAGCCTCTGTTCGGGGTTTGAATATTTGGCTTGACATTGTTTTTCCTTCCTTATTACCTTTTTTAATCATCGCTGAAATGTTGATTGCATTCGGTGTAGTAAAATTACTGGGTGTTTTTTTAGAGCCGCTCATGCGCCCCTTATTTAAAGTGCCTGGAGTAGGCGGATTTGTCTGGGCAATGGGCCTTGCATCCGGCAATCCCTCCGGGGCGAAATTAACGGCCAGGCTGCGTGATGAAGGACAGCTAACTAGGATAGAAGCTGAACGATTAGTGTCATTCACCAGTTCATCGAACCCGTTATTTATTTTCGGAGCTGTATCTGTCGGTTTTTTTAATAACGCTAAGCTGGGAATACTGCTAGGATTGACTCATTATGCAGCAAATATATGTGTTGGGCTAATTATGAGATTCTACGGAAGAAAAGAAGAAAAGAATCAATTAGAACGTACTAAAAAAGAAATAACTATCTTTCCAATCATGACAGCTCTAAAGAGCATGCATCACACCCGCCTAAATGACAAACGTCCAATAGGAAAAATATTAGGAGATGCCGTTAACTCATCCATTCAGACACTTTTGATGATTGGTGGGTTTATTATTATCTTTTCTGTTATTAATAAACTATTGTTTCATTTACATATTACTGGCTTTTTCGCTTCCATTGTTAACAGTCTTTTCTACACTCTTCATATCCCGTCATCACTAAGCATCCCTTTTATTTCAGGGTTATTTGAAATTACATTAGGATCACAACTAACGAGTGAGGCTGTTGGTGCCACCTTATTGCCGCAAGCAATCATTGTCAGCGCTTTACTCGCATTTGGAGGATTTAGCATACAGGCTCAGGTCGCCAGTATTTTAGCCGAAACCGATATACGGTTTAAACCATTTTTTATTGCACGCCTACTCCATACTATTTTTGCAGCCATCCTTACATTAATTTTGTGGAAACCCATATATTTGAGGTTATCCACATCAGAAAACACATCTGTTTCTCAGTTTGTCTTCTCCATGGAAACACACGGATTATCTAATACGATTATAAATTTCTTCGTCAACTATGGTGCCTTAATCACGATTGGATCTTTGGCGGGATACACGATTTTATTATATATACAGTACAAAAAATCTCGATAAGTAAAAAAGCCAATCTCTAAGGATTGGCTTTTTCCCAATGTCATTATTCAGCCATCTTTCTACTCAGTCGCTCTTGAACACATTTAGGAACAAGTTCTGATATATCGCCACCATACTTTGCTACTTCTTTGACGATTGAAGAACTCAAAAAGGAATATTGATTATTTGTCATAATAAAAAACGTTTCAATTTGATCATTTAATAAACGATTCATAGAAGTAATTTGCATCTCGTATTCAAAGTCAGAAACAGCCCTTAAACCACGGATAACCGCATTCGCATTTTTTTCCTTTGCATAATCTACGAGCAACCCCTGAAAACTGTCCACCTTGACATTAGGTATATTGGCAGTTGCTTCTTCAATGATTTGAACTCTTTCCTCTACCGTAAATAAAGATTTCTTAGCGGAATTATGGAGGACCCCGACATATAATTCATCAAATATCTTTGCTCCTCTTTGGATAATATCCAGGTGTCCATTTGTGATGGGATCAAAACTTCCAGGACAAACAGCTATTTTCTTCACACTACTCCCCCCAATCCTTGTAATTAGTAGTTATCTCTCGAAAAAGGACACGACAGTAATTCCATACTTCTCTGTACGAAACTTTGTAAACCCGCCAATTTGTTCAGGAAGAGTTACTTCTTCTCCATGTTCACAAATAATCATCCCATTTTCCATCAATAATTCAGCATTTTCAATTTCCTCAATGAGAGCCGGGATGATGTTAGCTATTTTATATGGAGGATCCATAAAAATAAGATCAAATTTCTTATTTCTCTTACCGAGAGCTTTTAATGACCGCATCGCATCACTTCTGTGGACCTCTGCCTGGTTATCCATTTTACATGCCGTAATGTTTGTTTTAATGATTTGTATGGCTTTAGGATCCTTATCAACAAATACTCCTCTATCCATCCCTCGGCTCAACGCTTCTAGCCCAAGTGAACCGCTTCCTGAAAATAGATCAAGAACCTCTCCGCCTTCAAAATAAGGGCCTACAATATTAAATAAGGATTCTTTTACTTTGTCTGTAGTTGGCCGGGTCGTCATGCCCGGAACAGCCTTTAATGGTCTTCCTTTACAAGTACCTGAAATGACTCGCATAATAATCTGTCACCAAATTTCATATGTATTCAACTTTCTAAGATATCCTACCATAAAAATTCTTGTTTTCACAAATTGAAATCAAATTTCTTCTATTCATGAATAGTTCGATTTGTTTTGGCCATACTACTATCAACAACATCTTCAGAGGTGTTGTTGCCAACCGCGGAGAAGACTTACGTTTCCCCATAAGTTCTTCCTCCGGTTTCTCCTCTCCCTTTGCCTTCTGCCTTCTTAACGAAGGTATAGAAGGACCCTGCGATGAATGTCGCAGGGCTTTTTTATTTTATTCGTATCTTTTTTAAAGCTACCAAAAATTAATAGGAGAGCTTCACCGTTTTCTTACATATAACTAACTTCCCCGATAACCTGGCAGGATAATGTGGTACACTAAACCATATTGTTATACAGGAGGAAACTCGGAATGAATCAACGTTTTATCGAACTTGGCCCAGGATATTCTGATCTTTATGAGCTATTAGAATTAGCAAAAGCTAATCATTCTCGAATGAATTATTTTTTATGCTTACAATCAGAGAGTTCAAAAGGTAAGGTCATGTCATTTGTATTAGTCATGAAGAAATCAAGCTATGGTGACTTCATCCCAATCTATATTTGCAGGGAGGGAATTCCTGTATTAAAGAATAAACCAAGCAAGCGTTATGAATTATTTGAACAGGCTGCCAAAGACCAGAACAAAGAGGTTATATCGATGGAGGTCAGACATTCATCCACATTTGCTGATGCCGAGCTATACTATCAATATTTAATCGGTATACTTCGTATGAACCGTTTCTTACCCCCATTGCAATAAAAAAACCGGACCCATAAGGATCCGGTTTTTTAAATACCTATTTTATATTCTTCCTTTTCCTTCTCATGCTTTTTACTCTCAAATTCTGTTTTGATAAAAGGTTTTTGAGATACGTCTATTTTTTTGACAAAAGCATAGGAAGATAATTTTTCCGAAACAGCATCTATTTCGTCCATATTCACATATAATACAGCATATTTTAATTTGCGGGAAACATAATGCAGATTGCCAGTTTTACGCAATGTTTTCACTTGTTTTAGACTATGCAGCCATACAATCAGGCTTTGCCTTTCTACAAACATATACATACCCCTTTAGGATGCAATTTATATTTAGTGTACCATATTTTCAAAAGGTGTATCAATATTTAGTGAGAGAAGAACTAGGACCCAGTACTCCATTACGTGAGAGTTGTACCTATACCCGTTTATTTTTCAACAGATCGTTTAATTCCTGAGGTTGAGATAGACACTCTCACCAATATAGGCACATATCCTAACAAAGTTCTAACTGAGATGTAGTTAGGATCTCTCTTAGAATGAAGTCGCAGCTTATTCGTCCTTGATGTAAATGGTATTACTTTGAAAAATAGAAAATCTCTCTATTACATAGAAAAGGCAATCCCGATAAAACGGGATTGCCTTTTGTCTATACCGTTACGAACATCCACAGCTTCCCCCGGTGCCACATCCTCCACTGCAGGAGGATTCAAAGAACGGATTCCCTGTCGGTACTTTTATATGAGGAGATACTGAATGGCCAATAAGCATACTAATCTCATCCAGTAGTTGCTGCAAGTTTGTTTCAGCTTGTTTATATTCAATTACAGATGGGTGAAGGTCCATTTCTCTTTTAGCCTCACGGATTGCTTTTGAAATAGTTCGGTAATCAGGATGGTATCTCCCAAAACGCTGAACTTCCTCATAAGCATCCTTTAACGAATTAAAGGCATGTATTTTTTTCTGTGCAACCTGGTCCTTCTTCATCTGATTAAGACTTAAGTAGTATTGCTGAGCTATATCTGAATTCATTATTTCTTTAGCCAATTGTTCAGCATGATCAATGATTTGAACTGTTTCAACAGTAGCAAGCATGAAAATACTCACCTCCAACCATATCATACCATGTAAATCCCGAGGATGCTATAACTTAGGAATAGTACTCTTCCATTTTCAGGAACCTTTTTTTTATGCTTGTCCTCTCTATATGGATAAGTAGACGAAGTAATTCGCTGCTGTGCTTGGCTACTTCATCTACCCCCACAGAATGTCCGCATCATTCATTACCGCTATTCATTGTTTGAAACATCGAAACCATCATAGATGCCATTTGAACACTGTTCGAAAGCTGATGAACCCGGTCTGGGATAGATTTTTTAAAAAAGTACTTCGCTTCCGTATCAAATAAGGCAAAATCCTGCGGATTTCTACATAACCGTCTATACCAGATTGGCTGTTGTCTTAAAAAGCTCAATAAGTCTTTATCAGCTTCGATCAATTCATAGATATCTTGTCTCAAATCCTCACTCCCGATCTTTATGAGCTAATCTTGTCTAAATCTGAAAGGATGATTATTTTGGACGGGAGGTGATGTTTTTTCTGTTTGTCCGGAAGATTGAAATTGAGAGATAACACCTTGAATTGCCCCTAACACTTGACTTATATTTCCAATTTGGTTTTGAATTTGATCTGGATCCATTTTTTTCAATTGATTAAGAAGCTGAGAAACAAACTCTCCCTTTTCTATTTTTTTATCCTCTTCCCCGCCTTTTTTTTCACCTTTATATTCGTTCCACACCTCATCCTCTTCTCCCAGTAAAGACCAATCTTCATAAATTTCTTGCCAAGTTTTCTTACCCATCCTTACATCTTTAACGATTTTTGGATTATCCTTAAGAAAATGCTTGAAATCCTGTACAGAAGGATGCAACTTGGAGTCATCCATATACCCTCACCTCATCACATGACATACGCCTAGGATAGTATATGTTTCCAGGAACCGATAAGTGAAGATTCTTATCAAAAAAATCAACTGACATAGGAGAGTTAGCAGGAAAAGTTTTTAACCAACCAGTACATAGGAACTGGTATGGTAACAGGTTGATTTTTATAAATTTATATTTCCTCATCAGATTGTTGACTATAGGACTAGTAGGTCGCTTACATTCTTTTCTTTTTGACTCCATTGGCCAAGGTATAATCACCGTTCCTCTAAATGAATAAAACACATGATGTCTCATTTTTTGCATATAAAAAAGAGCAATTGAAGTGAAGTAAGCCTACCTTCTTCATTGCTCTTTTCCAAGTTTAATCATGCAAAGCTACAAAGTTCTGTGTGTAATATTTTTTGTAAACCCCTACACCAAGTCGGGTAAAATCTTCATTTAACATAATATCTCTATGTCCCTTACTATTGAGCCATCCCTCAACTGCCGCAATCGCATCTGTGTATTGGGCAGCTATGTTTTCACCAGCGGAAGAGTAGGAGACACCGCCTTCCTTCAGACGATCGCCAACATCTTTATCTTCTGGAGAGACGTGATCGAAATATTCATTCCTCATCATATCTTCACTGTGCTTAAAGGCTACAGCCGAGATTTTTTCATCATACTCCAGGGGCGCTAAATCAAAGCGGTTTCTTATGATATTTGTCAAATCCAGGATTTGGCGTTGACTGCCTTCCTCTACCAGTTCCCATTCTTCATCGGATAATTCTTTAGGTTCGTATAACTCGCCTCGATAAGTAAGTTCATATGGTTTATGCAAAACTAATGTTTCTGCATCCATAAATCGAACACCCGATACCTGACCAAGGATTTTATCCAAATAAACCTGCGCATACATATCACCGAGCTTTATTAGAGGTCGATAATGAAGATCTTCTTCCGATAACTCAAAACGATATTCAGTGTCTTTCCACTTGAGCTCGATATAACTATCCATATTTAATTCCTTATATAGAGATTCCACTGTTTGATCGATAAAGAATGGATATAAATTTATATCATCTGCGGAACTGAATAAGGTCACAATTTTTTTATCTTTTTCGTTTATTCCAAATTGTATATAGTTGCTTAATGTATCATTATAGATCCACCAATTATATCCATAAGCTGAAGGATCAATACGATCAGGCTCCCCGTATTCATCCAGTAACTGATTACTAGTTTTACCAATCCATTTAGATACACCCTGTTCAGGTCTGGATTCATTATCTGTTAACTCTCTAATCTTATCAGAAGTTTCCACGGTATTTTCATTAACGGAATTTTGATCAATGATAGCTGTATTTTCTTTGGCATCATCTTTAACCGTTACATAGATGCCGAAGATGGTTATTAAAATTAAACTAAAGAAAACCCTAAAGACCAATTTCAGAGGTGGTCCCTCCTGTCATTCTTACTTTATATTTTTTTATTATACCATTAGAATTCAAACAAACCTATCACTTAAATGTAAACAATGAAAAATAAGTATAATATAAACATTTTGAATAGCAAATTGAACGAATTTACCTTTCTGCCTCTATAAAAGAACAATTTATTGCAGATAAGGTAAATTAATACTAAAATTAAAATGAGAATTTCCAAAACTTGTTTCATACCGAAAAAAGCATTTTCTAAAAGGGGATAGGAGGAAATAAGATGAGATTTGAAAATACAGGACTTGAAAAATACCAAGTGAACCTAAACAGACTAGATGAGGTCATGAGTGAAAACGGTTTAGTCAGAGCCGAACAATGGGATTACGAACGCGTTTCCTACGACAAGAAATATGAATTAAGAGATGGTACTTTCTATTTACGCGTCTTTGGATATGCGGTCGAAGGTGACGTAGGTGCACATCGCGCAACCATACAACTCATGACACCAGTCCTTGGGAAGCATTATTATCCACATGGTGTCGAATATGGAGAAACAGAGAATTTTCCAACATCTCTTCAAAAACAATGCGAGACAGTTCTTGCGGCAGTTAAAGCTGAACTCGATATATTTGTAGAAGTGGAATAAAGGGTATCAAATAAGCCTGCAGATTATGTGATTTCCGCAGGCTTATGTTATTTTTCTTTTCATTAAATAATAGTCTCCCTCCACTCTCTCTGCTTTAAAACCGTACTTTTTTAAGGTCTCCTTAAAATAAGAACGCTTATCTCCTATTTCTGTTTGGATCATTTGGGCAATCCCTATTTTGTGAATGTAATAGAAGAGACCCTCCATAACTTCAGAAACAAACTCTTTTTCTGTCTGATCATTTGTAAAGCTTAAAGAAAAGGTTACGTTTTCTCCTTCTCCCTCCAGCTCCAATTCTCCAATGAATTTTTGGTTTTGCAAATCAATAATAAAGCAGATCCACCAGCCTGCATCCCCACCTTCTAATTCATATAATTCTATTAAAAGAGGAAGTATACATTTCACTCGGTCAGATGGGAAAGATTCAGGAACAATTACCGGCGATACCATTTTGAAATCATACGGATACAAAATAAGAGACTTTGCCAATGAGATGGAGCAGGGAAAGATAAGAATGCGATTAGTCCTAATTTGTTTCATTACTGCACCTCCGATTAATTGCTCTAAATAAAATCTATAATAAACACCAGCCAATCCTGAGAAAATAATTAACTAAACCACAAATAAGACTCATGTAAAAGAAATAAAAAAAGGTCATCTCTAATTCTATGAGACGACCCGTTTTACCTATGCAACTTTTATTTTTTATGAACCAATGATTGCTTTAAATACACTCGTTGTTTTACCACCCTCGTATATTACATAAAGCAATAAATATACAGTGACACCAGCAACCGCATTCACCATCCAGATGACACTTGTAGGCGGAGCAATTTTTCGATGTTTCTCAATCTTCCCTTTAAAACCATAATACAGACTGATAATCCCCATTACGGCTCCAATTGTAGCCAATGTAATATGTGAGATTAAAAAGATTGTATAGTAAATTTTAATTGAATCAGGTCCTCCAAATGCCGTGTTCCCTATAAATAACGTTCTGCTTGCATAAATAATAAAGAACACAATTGCAAAAATGGCTGCCCAAAACATTAATTTTTCGTGGACCTTTATATTCCCTTTTTTTACTTGCCATACTCCAAAGCCTACAAGGATTGCGCTGATTACGATACATGCCGTGCTGATCGTAGGCAGGACTGGTAATGAACTCATAATGGTGGAACCTCTCTTTACTTATTCTGTTAACTCTATAATTGTAAAATATTAAATTTGAAAACTCAAATTATTATACAGTATTCACTAAAGTTTCACTTTTATTGATTAGCTTCCTAAATGCGGATTCGCTTCCATAAATCGTTTTGTTTCAGCATCTGCTTTTTTGGTATCGTCTTTAAACCAAGTAAAGAAAGTTGTAGCCAGGATAATGCCATATACTATCTCTTGAATTACTTTCATAATAACACCACCTGTTTGCTGATCTTCAACAGCCGGCATATTGATAAACATTTGAGGACTGCTTAAGTCCAA
>JAZUQD010000187.1:0-50425 GCA_045605505.1 Pradoshia sp. | reverse complement strand
TCTTTTTTGGTTCGCAAACAATGTGGCGTTCAATAATAATAGAGCCAACTATTTTGTTTAACTCACGTTTAAACTTCCAAGCCTTATACAAATCTTTAATTTTCTTAAACATAATTGCTCCTTTCTTTTAAAGCGGGCAATATTATATCATATTTTTTTACTAATGTCAAGGATATTTTTTAATTTAGAAACAGGCAATAAGAACTTTTCGTGTCGTTTTATTTTGTTTTTTCTATCCATTAAAGGAATAATTCCCCACCTTTTATCTGCCCATTTCTCTGCGATTTTGCCAACACAAATTGTTCCGTGGCTTATATATAAAACGAAATCTCCTTTTTGCATACAACCTCCTTTGTATATTCAACTCATATCACATTTTGAATATAATGTCAAGAAAAAGTTATCCACAAGTTATCCACATTATTAACTATTTGAAAATAAAAGATTTTGTTAAAAGTTATCCACATTATCCACAGTACTACTATTAAATAATATATATTATATATATAATTATTTTATAAAAATAAAAATATAAAAATAAAAATAAAAAAGAAAACGCCCCAAATGGGGGATGGGGCGATAAAAGGGACAGAAAGTTTGCGAAAGGGACCCTTTTTATACTCTGTGGGGTATGCGCAATTCAGAGTACAAAAATAATTATACCTATTTTTAAAAGAAAATCAAATCAGTCGTAGCGAACAGATGACCATATTAAATCTTGCTTACGTCTTTCTTGTAATCTTAGGTTGATTTCGGTTTGGATAAACTCACACCACTCTTCGTAATCCTCTCCCTCAACACGTTGATACTCAGATAAGACCTCTTGTCGTACTTCTTCTACGATGTTTTTCGGTTTTCTCTTCATATTTCCCTCCTCTCCATACATACATTATAATGTTTTTATTTGACTTGTCAACAAAAAAATTATATTATTTCTATGGAGGTATGCTATGATTACAATTTATGGTGAATTATATAGTTCAAAGAACTCAAAACGAATCGTCAAGTTCGGTAACAAGATGGCTCTTATTGCCAGCAAGCAGTATATGGCATCTGTAAAGCCCATAGAGCAACAATTGGTACTGAACAGGGGAAAGTGGCTCAGAATGGTAGAAGGCTATGAGAAACCCCTTAAAGTCGTTTTTAAGATATATCGTAAAACACACAGGAGGTTTGACTATGTAAACATCATACAGGGTCTTCAAGACTTAATGGTTAAATGTGGGTGGCTACCTGACGACAACGCAGACGAAATTATACCAGTGTTCCAACCATATGATGTGGACAAGAATGACCCACGTGTTGAAATTTTTATAAAATAGTTCTTGACATTTATATTAAAGTATGGTATCGTATGCTTGTTCTAAGCGAAAGGAGGATGTATGACAGAATCTTGCAGACTAATAACAACAGAACAGTATAAAGAGTATCAGGAACTAAAAGAACAATGCGACCACTGGCACAAGGAAGCAGAAAGAATCAGCCACGAAGCTATCGGTGCTAGGTTAGAGGTTATTACTTTAAAAAAGCAGTTAGATATTGCATTTAAAATACTTTATAAATTTGCGTTTGATTATGATGACACAACAAAAGCAAGGGTTTTTATTGAAAATTCATTGATTGCTTTGGGTGATATGAGGGAGGTATAACATGGACTGGAATCAACTAAAAGAAGAAGCTAAAAAGATGGGGGCTAAAATAATTGAGTCAGCTGTTGGAACTTGGTGTATAGAATATAAAGAATTAACATTTTTTTGGGACGGAACAATTTCAACCGAGTACTCATATTATGACACAAATTACGGTGAAGATTTTGAAGACGATAAAATAATCGCCGAAGAGCGTAATGCAGACCAAATGCTCGCCATAATGAAAGCACTACAATAGGAGGTGGATAAATGAACTATAGATTTAAGTTTAGATGTGGAATAACAATTTCCCATTATGATGATGACGAGAATGATATTGAAACCTTATTGTTAGTAAATAACGTAACAATTTATGATGATGGTGAGGTTGGATTTGATAGAGAGTCCTTAAAGGAAGCGGTTAAAAAGAAAAATCTTTCCGAGGAAGAAGAACGGACACTTTGGAACTCATTGGATGAATATGCGGTTTTTGAAGATTGGTATCAGATGCCAGCCGATTTTATTGAACAATGCACAGGATTAAAAGATAAGGACGGAAAGCCAATCTATGAGGGCGATATTATTCAAACGGATTACGAATGCGTTAAACTTGATAAGTATATTTACCGTTGGGAATCTCCCGCTTTTTATGTAGAACCTATTGAAAAAGGCAAACCAACTGGTAGTCATTATTATTATTATGCTGTTTGCACAGAAAGAAGCACAGTTATCGGCAACATTCACGAAAAGGAGGTGGATGATGGATATGCTTCAAGATTTAATCAATAAAACATTAGAAGTTGAGCAGTTAAAAAGGGAAAGGGATAACTATAATCTTGGCGATTTAATTGAAGATTTAAGCAAATATCCAAAAAATGCTTGTGTTGAAATTAAACCGTTTAATTTATACCCAACAGGATTTTGTAGCTATCGTGGGTATTATTCTGATTTATCTATTGATTACACATTAGATGAATATAGCGGATTGAACTGTGGACAATTATTAGAAAAAGCGAAAGAGTGCGTTGGTAAAGTATTTATGGGATATAAAGGCGGAGACTTTAAGATGACAAAACATTCAGTAATTTGGCTCGCAAATTATAGTAGAACAACAGACGTAATACTTACTGGTGTTAAAGATAGATTTGGGGATGGCTCATTTCTTGAGCTTACTTGGAAAATAGTAGAGGAGGAATAATGAAACAGATAACGATTTATGATTTATTACCACTATTAAAATCAGGCTATGTGGCTATGAATAAAGACAAAAGTTGGCACTGGTTTAATGACTGTCCAGTGAGAGGATACCACATAGCAAATTATTTCCCAACATATTGGTATGGGAGAATTGGGACACAAGAAACTTCACTTTGTTGCTTTAACATCGCACCCTTTGACGGGTCGTGGCAAGATTCACTAATCAAGGTTGAACATAAGGAGAAAGAATGAGTAAAGGCGATTTAATTAGTTCTATCCGCATTGAAAAAGGAGATAAACTTTGGGATATTGTTATTCTTCTTGAAAAATTACAAGAAAAGATGATGACTGCAGATGTGGAAATGGTAGCACTAAACAATTTTGAAATTATTTTTGGCGATAAAAAATATGATAAGGAGTCCAAATGAGCTTATTTGATTCATTAGTTGATTTAGTTGCAACGCCAGTTCGTTGTGTTGGAGAAATCGGAAAAGATTTATCTAGCTTAACAGATATTAAAAAGGACGAAGCCGATGGTATGCTGGCTATCGGAACACTTGGGTTGTCTAGCGTTGCAAAAGGTGTTGTTAAAAGTTTAGAAAAAGCAGGAAAGGATTTAGATAAATGACAAAGACACTAACTGAACAATGGCGTGAGGGAACGCTACCAAAGGGTTGGTATTATCTTCTAGATTGTGATGGCAAGGAGTGGTTTAGATATTTAACAGGTAGAAAGCCAGATGCAGATTTTGTTAAATGTTTCAAAGAAGTCCTAGCACCTGTGCCTAGCTATGATGAGTGGCAAGCAGAATTGGCTTCAAATGACGAATTGCTAAACGTTCAAAAAAGACTTGAAAAGAAACTTGAAATAGCCATAAGGGCGTTGAAAAAGATTATAAGGGATTATGAAATAAATGGGATTGGGTATCTTTGTGTTACGAGAGCAAAGCAAGCCCTAAAAGAAACGGAAGGTGTAAAATGAGTAATTACGATGGAAAGATTGAATTGCCGAAAACATATCATAATCAGGGGAACGAACAGTATCTATCTTCAGATAAACCAGATATATATTTATGGCTTGCAGAAGAAAATACAAAACAAGCGAAGAAGATAGAACGCTTACAGGAACAACTGAATGAGGCTAATGATTTAATAAAAATAGTGACGCCTTTATTTAGTTTTGGTTCAGAAAAAGCAGATGCAGAACTCTCTAATTTCAAAAGATATTTAATAAGATGGGGTGTAAAATGATTAGTATATTGCTTTCTTCTTATAAATCAAACCTTCATTACCTTCGGGAACAAATTGACTCAATTATGAACCAAACAGAACGAGACTGGGAGTTGTTGGTTTATAATGATGGAACAGAAAATCTTTCAGACTGGATTTACCCATACCTTCAAACAGGGAAAGTTCATTACTATGACAAAGGACACAAAGGTTGTGTTGGTGCTTTCAATTTCCTTTTTAAACAGGCAAAAGGGGAATATCTATGTATTTGCGACCACGATGATATTTGGGTTCCAGAAAAACTTGAGGTGGAAAAGGTTTATCTTGACGGTCATCAAAATGTTGACTGCGTATTTGGTTGGCTTAAATGGTTTGGAGAAAAGAATAAGGTTGAATCTTTTTCAATTGATGACAGAGTAATATCAAAAGAGCTGTACTTCTATCAGCCAATTAAAAACCCAACTGTTATGTTTAGAAAAGATAGGTTTGGGCTTAATGACTGCCCATTTGATAAAGCTAGCGATTTCTGGTATTGGGCTAATCATAAAGATAGGCACTACCACCTTATTGAAAGAGTGCTTGTTAACTATCGCAGGCACGCAGGTGAGCTCACAAAGGATAAGACTGGTTTTAGGGAAAACTCAGCAAAAGTTATTCAGGAAAGCCTTGCTAAGCGTTTTGGAGAGGAACATAGGCTACACATTGATGTGTGCAAAATGCTAGACCCTTACTCAAAGACACACAACCCACTATTACTAAGCATAATGAGAACACTTGTTTGACAACATAACAATAATTATGTATAATAATCTTTAACTTGGAGGTAATTATGCGTAAAGTTCTTATGATTTTAATGGCTATTCAACGTACTGCTAAGGGCATTCATTACCACACGGGTGGTGCTCAGTTCTATGGCGACCATTTGTTGGCTGACCGTATCTATGATGATTTAGATGACCTTATTGATGAAATTCAGGAAAACTATTTCTTGGGTAAAGAAGAAGATGCACCAGCACAAAAAGACTTACTTAAAGGTGCTGCCGAATTGGTTCCAGATGAAACAGAAGATATGAAACTAGCCTTTACTGCTCTTGACCAACTTATCCTTGATGGTATTAACACCCTTCAAACGACTTCTGAACTTTCTGCTTTAACAGTAGGAGATAATGACCTTATTGGGCGTATCTGTTCTGACCTTCAAAAGAAGCACGGGTTTGTGTGGCGTAGGTTGAAATAATTAACGCTGTTTCATTTGAGCAATTCTGTTATATTGGTCTATCAAAGACATCTTCTTTTGTGGGTCTTTACAGGCACGGTAATATTTAAACCATTTTTGAGCCATAGCCTGTTTATGTCGTTCAAAAGCCTCTTTATCATCTTGCTGTTGAAAATATGGTAAATCGTCCTGAACATATTTATCGCCCGTCATTCTTCTGTATTCCTTCCATATCTTTGGGTTAATTCCTAGCACCTCTATTGCGTCTTCATCAATGCTATTCATATTCGGGCTCCACAATTTTTGATACGGTGAACGTTCCTGTTCCGACATTAGGATAAAACACGCTGTTCACTTTGTCCCACATACCACCTTGACCGTTGTAATAAACGGGGATGAAGTCACGGACAAGTGTATTGTTATTCCATATTTTGCAATAATACATAGTAACAGCACCACTATCAGGACGACTTGTTTTTCTGTTAAATAATAATGCATTATAAGAAGAAACAGCACTGCTTGCGGTATATGTTGTAGCCAAAACCCCATTTAAATACACGTTATTCTTATCTATTACGAATGTATTATCGCCAACAACCATATATGAATTGATATTAAAAGCAGTGTAATTATACCCAACAGCCCAGTTTCCTGTCCCTCTAAAATAATAGAAGCAGTTTCCATCATCACCACAAATTGAGTGTATTCTTGTAAGTGAGTCTTCGTATGTTTTTACCTCAATTTTTGTATTAGCACAATCAAACTTGATACCAGTGTCAATATATTCAACGCCAGTACTTTCCAGATATTTCAATTCAACAGGATTATAGCCAAAAGCACCTGTTCCAGCGTTGTCAAAGATGGTATGGGTAACTCGGTCAAACATATATGCTTTGCCCGTTTCGTCAATGGCCGGGATGAAATCACGAAGTAAAACATTATTATGCGATATAGAGCAAGAATAAACACGACAACTAGCAGATAAGGCACGAGAACCACCATTATTCAAAGCGAATAAATATATAGATGAGGGTGTTACAACATCTTCTTCGTATATGCGTGTCCAATCTGGTGTTGTGTTATTGTTTATATAAACAGTACTTGTGCCATTCTGTAAAGTAACATCAAAGTGTACTTTTTCTTCATAGACAGCAGTACCCCAGTTATCAATAGCACCATCCAGTTGTCCGTAAGCAGTTCGCCATTTATTTGAAGTTTTTAAAACTCCAAGGAATTGATAACGACCGCCATTAGTTGCACCAGAGCCAGCCATAGCACCTAAAATATACTGTTCGGTATTAGGGGATGATGAAGGTATATAAAAATCGATTTTTGCGTTCATTGAGCTTGTAGGGACAATTCCTGTATCAATATACTGTGTTCCAGTAGATTCAAGATATTCCACAGGATGTATCTGACGACCTGCTACAAATGAGCCCGTTCCCTGATTATAGAATAACTGTTCTGTGACCCTATCATACATACAGGGGACACCCGACCAATCCAACACGGGTATGAGGGTTTCATATTTGTAGATTGTAGATGGTTGTGATGGGAAACGTTCTCCATTATAAATTATGTATTGACCTTCACCAAAAGTTATAAATTCCACTTCACAATAAAAACGCCTACGTTTTTTATCAATTAAAAGGTTTCTAAAAAGGCTCATTTAAATCCTCCTTTTCATAAGTAAAAATATATCCACCAGCACTTTTTCTTGTACCTCTACAAACCTCTCCTATCCTACCAGATGGAATATTTAACTCATTAGAAGCATCTTTAAGGCAGTCATATACTTTATTATTTGTCAAGCAAAAGATTTTCTTTTTCTCTTTAACATATTTAAATGAATATCCTTTTGTTTTGTTGTTTTGACTATTACAAGCCCAACTTACCTTACCTCTTGTTATACCAAGTTCTCTCTCTGCATCTCTACACGTTTTATAAATTTTACCACTATTTACACACAAAACACCCCTATAGTCTCTTGGTAGCTTATTTTCTTTGCTTCTCCTAATATCATTTTTTTCTATATCTTTTTTATCCATATAGATAAAATGGTATCCACCAGCTGTTTTTTGCCTACCATTTAACACAGCACATATAGAGTTTTTATGAATACCCAGCTCTTTAGATGCTTTTTTTATAGAATTAAATTTTCTTTTTAGCTCAATACAATAAATTGGTGATACCTGTAAATCAATATGTGCTTGACTTAACCTTTTTGCAAGTGTTGGGTCATCTAAAAAACGTTTTCTATTTTGTTTAACCAATTTTTTATGGTTTTCTGGGTTTTTATAATAGTCTTTTCTTTGCTTACTCATTTTGTCTCTTACTTCTTTAGAAAATGTTGTGGTTTCACCACCAGAAGTGCTATTATACCCCTTTTCGCCGTTCATTAAATCTAACTTGTTTATTAAATAAATTTCTTTTTCGATAGCTTCTTCTTTTGTTAGACTATCAAACAATACCTCGTGTTTAAAAAGACCCCAACCATACTTTTTTATCGATTTTGCAAAATGAGATTTCTTGCCATAGCCAAAACCACTCCTCCATCTTCTGGAAGTTTTTTGTTTGGTTATACCAATATATTTTTTCCCATTTAACATATTGGTATGGCAATAAACCTTATAGGAGTTTTCCATTATCCAATAGCCCCCGCAATACAGATGTTGTTCAAAATACTTATAGCATACTTTGTATTGGCTTCAAAAACAGGTGCCGAACCGATATATTCTAGTGTTTGCGGTAGGCTTACAGCAATAGTAGAACCAGCCGTGAAATAAATCATGATTTCATTGTCGGATGTGTCATTTGCTGTCACCGTTAGGCTTGTCAATGTCCCATAATGGTAATCTGTTCCAGCCACAGCATTTGCCAAAGTAATACTTGTTGATGTGGTATCGGTTACGGTATTACGACTTATAACCTTTGTTGGGTCAAGATTACTTTCTTCAATATCACCATCTTGTGTGGTAACGAGTAGCTTTCCACCAGTAAATTCGGGATTAACGAAATACAATTCATCGTTTGAAAGCGTTGTCGCATTGTTCAACTGCGTTCTTGTCGGCTTATTGATTTTAAGGTCATTTATGTAATTTTCAGTAAGTGTAGGCATTTAATCTCCTTTCTATCCAGTAATGAAGTCGCCAACTGGCGTGGTGTAAAATTGTTTAGTCACAGTATCCCACATTCCTGCTTTATTGTCAAGCAATCTTATAACTGGAATGAAGCTGCGAACGAGGGTGTTATTATCGTAGATTTTGAAATAATATTGTCGTATTTTACTATAAAATTGAATAGTGCCAGCAGTGTTGCAAGCAAACAAACAAAAATTGTAATCTAAATAAGTATTGTTCTTTTCCAATGTAGAAGAATATTCCGTTCCGTTTATAGACACTGTTTGATTATGAGCAATTAAATGTATATATTCTTCAGGTTCAATATCGGTGACAAGATTGTTGTTCTGTCTAATCCAATCTCCTCGTATATAGATTTTGCCACCCACTGGACCAAAACAAATATTTGTATTATTTTCATTACTCGAAGATGCAACTGTTCTAGCACCAAACATTTGTGTTGAACCACCAGAAAATCCACAAAAAGCACACTCTATTTTTGTCGTTGCTGGATTTGGTTTAAAACCAGTATCAATATATTGTGTCCCACTGCTTTCCAAGTAATTCACAATTTTATACCCAACAGGGTCGGGGTCAACAGGGAATCTAACCATAGGCAATATAGGCTTTCCTGTGGTAAAATCAGATGTGCTATTGCTTTCTTTCTTGATAAATGTTTTATTGACCCTTTCATAAAAACCAGCAATACCGTCTTTCATGGCAGGGATTAAATCTTGAACAAGAACATCATTGTCCCAAATCTTTAACCTGTATATTCTTGCTGATTGTATTCTTAAGTTGGGTAATTCTTGATTTATGTCCTTATACGCAAATATACCATATTTTGTTTGTGTAGCACCTGCAGATACCCTTGTTATACTTCCAGCTTTAACACCGTTTGCATATACATCTGTTCCTTTTAATGCCAATGTAATCTTTTCATTATCAGTATAATCTACATAGCATTGACTTGCAGTAGAAGCACTGTTTGTAATACCAACTCTAGGTAAATTACTTGTGGTTGTATCTTTTCTATAATGAACACCTATCCAAGTAGGTTGACCCATAACCCAGTTATTGTTAGGAGCTGAAGCAGTAAAAGTTATTTCCCAATCGGTTGTATCTGTTAGTCTGTAATTCCCAACAGCATATTCAATAGTACCAGAATTTGTTGCTTCAATATATTCAAGCTGTGTGTATCCTGTCGGCAGGATATTATCCTTTATCAGCCTTAACTTCATTTTATATTTATTATTACCGACAGTAAAAGCACCTGTGCCTGCATTTTCATACACCGTGCCTGATACAGTATCAAACATAAATCCGACATTATTCTCGTCTTTGCATGGAATGAAATCTCTGACAAGTGTGTTGCCTTCTACTATTTTAAATGAATATATTTTTGCACCTACATTATATCTAATTGCATCATTATATTCGTGTCTTGCAAACAAGTAAACTGAATGTGAACAAGTAACAGACGAATCAACTGTTATACTTCCTTGACTAACACCATTTATAAATACGTCAGTCGTTGTCATTTCAAAGTCGTATGATGTATTTGCAGCCCAAGCATAATCTTTACGAATATACGTAGAATTGTGGTTTCCTACTAGCACTTGATTAACATCTCCACCACCACTTGCTCTGGGCAAAAATAATTCTGTAAAAACAGAATTGTTTGATTCAACAGAACCAAATACGCAGAACCACGCACCAGAAGTTGTCGCTATGCTTGTTAGTTCAAATTCGCATTTATACGAGCTTGTTGGTTTGGGGACATATCCAGTATCAATATACTGTGTTCCAGTGCTTTCCAAATAATTAACAGGTATTACCTGCCGACCAACTGTAAATTCCCCAGTTCCCTCGTTATAATACGCTTTCTTGCCAACCAAGTCATACATACAAGCACGACCGAGTGGGTCTATACAGGGTATCATATCACGGACTAAACTTAAACCTTCTGATATTTGAACTTTATAAATCCTACAGGTGTCCATTGAAACAACACTAGCGTCATTAGCAGAAAATAAATAAACAGTCCTTGTCCCTTGTGATAATAATGTTTCAGATATTTGTGCAACGACTGTTCCATCTAAATCTTTTGTTCTACTATTCATAAAATTATTTTGAACTGTATGGACTTTATTTAATTCCCAACTTGCATACGTATTTGTATTCCACCCAATATAAACTTGTGGACCCGTAATAGAACCAGCTAAAAATCTATCATTTGTAGAAGTTCTTGGTCTACTCCCAATAAAGTATTTATCGGTTGATTGTAATGGCATAATTTTTACACTAAATCCACTTGTATTAGAAGCAATATACCCTGTATCAATATACTGTGTACCCGTGGACTCCAAGTACTCCACCCGAGTAAAATTACTTGGCAATCCGAACAAGTTCTCTGCTGTCTTTACAAATCTCATCAGTCTGTCCAATCAACAAATGATACACGGGTTGCACCAAGCCAATTACGAGCATTTTGTTTTTCTGTGTCTGTAAGAGTGTTAGTATTTGTTATCACACCCACTTTGACTGCGTAGTCAATGTTAGCAGGAACAATAGGTTTATATTGACTTTCTTTGCTGTCAATGTTTGCATCTGTTGCTCTTACAGTATAAAGCACACCACCATTACCAACAGTAATACCATTATTACCATTCAAACCTTTAACAACACCTAAATCGCTATTAGTTGCAACAGGTATATTTACCTTTTTATTTGCATCAGGTGTTAAATCTGTGCTATTGATTTGAACACCTTGCAACGCATTATCGGCTTTCATTCCCTGTGCAGCTGTGGCAAACGATGTTGAATCTTCATAAGCGGCTGTACCCAACTGGTTAGGTTGAACAGCTGAAGCACCAGCATCAGCGCCATCTCTTATTTGTTGCAAATCGGTTATATTGTCCTGTTTGGTTGAATCAAGTTCGTTAACCGCACCGACCAAATTTGTTTTTTCTGTTGTTGTAAGATTAGCAAGCGTTCCAATGGCGTTTTGGTTGGTTGTGATTTGGTTTATCTTAGATTCGGTTGCACCAGAGTTCAACGCAGCAAGCTGAGCCGCAGTTAATGGTGTTTCGTTGACCTGATATTCTGGATGCCAACCATTCTTTCCGTTTACAGACCATTCCCCAGAGTATTTAAATCTCCAAGTTCCTTCAAGTGTTTCACCTGTATAACCAGACGCATCTCGTACAACTAAATAGTCATTTACTGTCGGGGTTCTGCTTTGTGCATAATCCAAAGGATATTCTTCTGCATTTGTTGGAACATCTGCCCATGTTGTCCAGTTTCCTCTAAAATTAGCTGTCGCTGTTTGTGTTGTGCTATTTACAAAAGCTTTATCAGCCAGCTGGTTGCTTGAACTTGCCTGTACAGGTATTAAACTTTTAATATCAGCAATATCACTTAGTATATCAGATAAATAAGCCCATAAATCTGCTTGGTCTGGTAAATTACCTAAAATATTTCCCCACTCGGCAGATGTTTGGGTATTAGAAATCTTTACAACACCACCAACTTCCGTAATAGAAATACCAGTACCAGCATTGGCAGATGTCAGTTTTGTTTGAAATTCTGGTGCATCTGTCGTAATAGCAAAGTCGTTCTCGGTAATTAAACCCTGAGCTCTTGCTTGTTCAATCTTTTCGGTTGTACCAACCCATACAACAAGTTGTTGTAATTCTGTATCAGCCATTATCTTTCTCCTTTTCCCAAGGGAATTTTTCACGTTCTACTTCTTCCCAGTTTTCTTGCTCGGACTCATCTTGAATAATTACAGAAGAACGCTTTTCTTTTGTTTCTTTGTTTTGTAATTCGTGGTCGGAGTCATCAGCAGTTAAGAACATAATAACCCTTTCAACCACAACATCTTCTGGGTGTGTATCTCCCCAAACTCCTTTTACTCCGTTTAATGTTCCTTCGTATGCGTGTCTTATAATCATTTTAATTCTCCGTTGCAGGTAGGTCATACATTATTGTTGTATTTGTTCCACCAAAGTTTGGATAACCGCTTTGATTCGGTATTACAGTTGAAAGATTTGACGGGAAGTGCAACACCTTATCTTTGTTACTTCCAATATTATCTAACTCATCTCCATTTGGAAACGTTGAGCTGGTAACGGCATTAAAATAAATATCACATCCATTTCGATTGCCAACAAATGCTAAACAGCTTGCACCCATCTGTGTAAGTTTTGGAAAGCGTAGGCTTGTTAGGTTTGAAAACACCAAAGAGTTTCCACAAGAAGCTCTACCTATTGATTCTAAATTATCAAAAGATATTTCTGTATGATTTTCTTCTAATATTCCACTAAATGCACCAGTAAAAGCTCTTGAGCCACTCATCTCTTTTATTTTTTCAAGACCTTTAATTATAACTGGGTTTCCCATACCTTGACAAAACGAATAAAGGTTGCAATCTATTAAATACTCAACGTTGTTAAAATCAACACAGAAAACTTGCGTTTCATCCCAGTTATCATCTGCAAGAAAAACCTTGTCTTGTAATATACCATTAAACGTTACTATACTGTCTGGAAACTTAAACGTAAAATATTCAGTTGGCTCTGGTTCAGGACTACCACCACTTACAACGGCTGGGCATACTCTCTGACTTCCTAAATACATATATCCAGCCATTACAACCTCCGTATGATGATTTTGGCATCTTGACCTGCTGGTCCAACTGGTCCTTGAATACCCTGAATACCCTGTGGAATACCAAAGTTCAGTTTAAGATGGTTTGTTGTACCAACATTCTCAACAGTAGCAGACGAACCAGCGGGCAAAGTCGTTGTTTCACCAACCTCAACACTTACACCAGCTTCAACATCAATTACAAGTATGTTTTCTCCACCCTGCTCAACATTTATTGTCATTTCAAAAGGTTTGGTCGCAATGGCATTGCCACTTACATTTGAAATAACACAAAAAGGAATATAACTTTCAATTGTCCCACGTCTTTTTAATCTGTCATAAATACGCAAAACACCATTCATCTTCCCTTCCGGTAAAGTAATTGTTTCAGAAGAAGAGTAATTTACTTCAACAACCCCAGAAGAAAGGTCGTCATATGTTTTAACAATATCTCCCAAAGTTAATTTGGCGTAGCTATTTTCAAGGTCTAAAATTGTCGTGTTTAACCTTAAAGTTAAAAAAACTTGGTCGTTAAAGTTCGTGTCATCTCCACGTACCAATGTAATAGATTTTGAAGTGTCGCAACAGGTCATTTTAATCTCCAATTATAATTTAACAAAGTATAACAAAACGAGCTCACTTTGTCAAATGAGCTCAATATTTTTCATCATACTCTACCAAACAATTTATCAAATCCTGATTTGTTTTTATGTGCTCCATACAAGTTATTGGTTGCCTATTTACAGGCTTTACAGGACTTGCGCAAGAACTCAAGAATGCTAGAAGGCACAGGAGTAGAAGAATAATTATAATGTGTATCATATAAGTTAGTAAGCTCAGAAATCCGTTTGGATAAATTCTTTTCATTTTCATTTCTCCTTTTAATTTCTTGTTCTAGGGTTACTTTTTCTGCTTTTACCTGATTAAGCTCCATTCTGGTTCTATCCCACAAATGATAAAATAACACACAAACAACAAGTAAACCAGCTGATAAACCAACCAAATACTTATTAAACATTACCCTATCCTCATAAAATATGCAAGCGTTTTGGCTCTTTCACCAACATCTCTTGCCCATTTACTGTCAAGCATTTCGTTTGCGGCTCCATCATAATCACCCCTGTCTAATGCAGACAACATCTTTTTAAACCCACATAAACGTGGGTAACCCAAATTAAATACCATTTCAATTAAAATGTCTTTTCTGTTTTGGTTTAGTTTTTTGTAGCAGTCCAACTTTTCAGCTTCTTTCTCAGCGTTTTCAAGGTCGTGTTTTAAAAGATATTCTGCTTCTTCATTTGAGATACCAACATCATCTAAATTACGACCATAGCCAATTGTTAGCTTTCCAGCACTGCAATGGTAGGGCTTCAAACGCAGAGATTCGTGTATCTTAACAGAGTTTATAAGTTTATCAGTTATCATTTTTTATCCTTATATTTAATTTGTTTTCTTTTATATAATTATTCCTTTTAAATACTGCCTCTTTTTTTGTTTTACAATATCCTACAAATTTTCCACGGACACATACCTGAAAAATTTTTTTATCCTTTCTGTAGGTTATATATAGTCCTTCTCTTGGTCTTCTATTGTTTGCCTGTTCTTTTGGTGTTGCCCATCTGCAATTTTCTGGGCAATAATCACCATTATTATCTATTCTGTCAATAGAGTAAGATTTTGAAGGTCTCCTTCCCATGTCTTCAAAAAAATTTCTAAAACTCTCTCTCCATCTATCACAAACGCCTATTCCTCTTTTCCCGTATTTTTTATATCCATTGGATTTTTTGTTGAAACATCTATTCAACATACTGTTATATATGAAATATTCATCTAAATCTTTAAAAAAAACGCCACCATCCAAAACAGACCTATCTTTTACAGAACAAGACCTACACCCCCTTGTTTTCCCTCTTCTCAATTCGTTCCCATTGACAATTTTTTCTTTTCCACAATCACATATACACAAATATGCTGGTCTTCCATAGAGAGAACCACACTCTTTTTTTACAAGCCACTTTCCAAACTTTTTACCAACCATTTCGTCTTCTGGTATTTTTTTAGTCATTTTATATCTCCATACAAAAACTCATCTATGAAATTGTGGCAGACTTGTGAGTTGCAAGTTTTTTGGGAGCTACCCTAGCCACATAGTAATAATATATTATTTTTTAAAAAAAGTCAAATCCCTTCGTGAAGTTTTACTCTGCCAACTAAAGAATCTGTTATCATATTACACCACCACGTTTAAATAAAACAATAAGAACATCATAGCACCGTTTAGGTATTCTGCAAATTCAGAATTGCCTTTATCTTTTAACGCCCCCTCACATAATGCATATCCTATTGGAGTGGTAATTCCAGCTAACCAAAACCAGTGGTGTGGCATTGTTATACTGGCAAGTAAAGCTGGCACAAGATACCCAATCATTAAACCTAAAAATTTTCCAGCAAAGTTATAGTACTTCCTATGACCGAATATTTTATTTAATATCCATCTAATCCAACCATACTTCGGTCTAAATGGGGTGTCATCATATAAGTAAAACATACCATGATGGCTATGGCTGTTATAGCGAATTGTCCAACCTATTGCCCAAGCCATACAAAGCCATCCAGTTGTATCTTTTGGAAAAGAACCACCAGCACTATACATAGCCATACAAAACAAAACAAGCAACACGAGTTTATAAAACCTGTGGACTTTCCACTTTCCAATATAAATAGATGTGCCAAGCATACGTCTGAACAAAGCACCACAAAGCATAAAAAACAAAGCCCAGTAAGCCATTTAACCTCCTAAAGAAATTAACCCATTGAAACCTGTTGTGGGAACACCCAATAAACCACCCACAAGTAACAAAACAATGATTAGCGTTATCCAAAAATACTTATGTGTACTTAGTGCCATAATCTTTTCAAACAACGAAAGCCGTTTGGTTCGTTCCTCAATAAGTTTTTTAATGTCAGCAAAACCAGCTCTCATTTCTTCTTTCATTAAAGAAACTTCTTTTTCAAGGTTCGTCATTCTCTCCCCCATTTTTTCATTATCTTTTATCACTTGATTAAAAAGCATCAGCGTTTCCTCCTTGCTAAGGGTTTTACGTCTTTGCGTTTTTATTACCTCAATGGCTGTACGAACCTTATCACACATTTCTTACCTCTAGCATATTAAATACTATTTCAACTTGTTTGTCAAATCAACCAACAGGGTAAGGCAGATTTTCTTCAATCCACGCAGTTACTTCTGCATCTAACGCTAGATATGCCTGCTCATCTTTTTCTGTCCAAGTACCATTAGCCATCTTTCGTGAACGAGCTGTGGTTTTATCGTCTATGTGTTCTCTACGGTATTGGATACGAGCTTGGTCAACCTCTTCATATGTTGGGGCAGGAATATCCTCTTTTAACAAAAACTCCCTATTGTATTGTTCATAATCTTCAACTGTGTGTTCTGTATCTTCTACGATTTCATCACAGTTAAGTAAATCAAAAATACCTGCGTTGTTAATTGCTATAATCTTTGAATCTTTAAGTGCTTTATACATTATACTTCTCCTTTAAATATATCTAAAATGATATCCTTTTATTGTTTTCGTTAAACCTCTACAACACATAGAAACTGCATTTCTGCTAACACCAAGCCAATCACTTGCTTTTCTACTATCTTCAAATATAACACCAGTTTCTAAACAAATTGTTTTTTTATGGCTTTTTTTTGAGTTAATATCAATTTTATCCATCATCGGATTTCCTTTGCTATCCAAATATGCAAAATGATTTCCTTTAAATGTAGGTCTTTCTCCTCTACATACACGAGCAATTGTTTCAACTGTTTTACAATTTAAAAAATCAGCTGCGTCAGAAGCACTTTCAAAAAATTTATTTAATTCTATACATAAAACTTTCTTTTTTTGCTTTGAAGAAGATTTATGCCCACCATTTAATATGTTATACCCATGCTTATCATTTGTTGATTTATATTTTTTTATCCAAAAAATTTCTTTTGAGTCAGCTTCGTGTCTATCGTGAGAATGGTCTATTTGTTCAATAACAAAGTTTTCTTTACCATATTTCTTTATTGCATTTTTTAACCTTGTACAATAACTCTCTGGTCTTGTATGAGAATAAAATCTTTGAACAAGGCTGTGTTTCGTTTGACCTATATAAACTTTACCATTTATTTTATTTGTTATCTTATATATCAAGTACATTAAACAACTTCTCCTTCTGCATAATAAAATCTAAAATAACTTGTAGAACCAGACAAATCGTATGAAACGATAAAAGGTCTTCCTTTTTTTACTGGTAACCAAATATTAACAGAACCACCATTATATGGAGTTGTATTAAGAATAGATATACCACTCAAAATTTCAGCATATTGATTTTGATTTCCATTCTTTACCAACTGAACATACCCATTCGCTGGTGCAGTATAAGTCGCTCCACTTGCACCCAAAGTTAAATCAATATACCTACCACTTGGCATACCAAGACCAGAGATTAAAGACGTGCCTGCTGTTGATAAGTTGGAACCGTCTATATCTACCTTACCATTAAACAGGCTAGCATTTAACCCAGCCGTTTGTTCTGTGGCTGTTTGCGAGAATTGTCCAACATAGAAGTAGAGATACATCTGAGTGGCTTTTGGCTGAACAGTTGCACCATCTTTATAAATACTGCTTGATGAAGATGCATAGCTTGTATAATAAGTGCTTACGCCATCTGTATAAGCTGTCTTTGAACCACTGCCCAAGTCTGTTCTTTTGGACATCGTGTAAGAATGTCTATGGTTGGGCAATTCTGGTTCCACATACTTGCCAACGGTATCTCTTAACCCAGTAAACCCAAACTTTGTTCTAGGCAACTTAAATCTTTGGTTTTCCATGTCTAGGATATAATACCAAGCAACACCTGTTTCGTTGTATATGTTATCAACAACCGCTTCATTTGAGGTTACAATTTTATGCCCGTCATTGGCTTGAAGATACCAAACAGTATAAGAGCCAATTGTTTCTGATGTCCATTGAGCAGTAGCTGTATTATAGTCTTCTACCAAATGATTATAAGCATCAGCATAAAACGTTCCATCTTGCCAACTAAATGTATCTGCTCTTAGCCAATCTTGGTCGTTTAATTGGTGGTCTGCCCAAGTGCAATAAAACAACGGCAAACCTAGACCAAATGGTTTTTGTATCCAATAATCTGTATCAGAAACAGCATTGTTTAAGTTACTGTTTTGCAAAGATTCAAAAATTGTCCACTTTCCACCAACTTCACTCTTAACCCAATCTCCATCAGAGTAAATAACATCTGCTCTCCAATTTGGAATACCTTGATGAAAGTTTGTTGAAGTATTTGTAATAACCCACCTTGTTGTATCTGTTACCAAATTACCTTGGTTATTATCAATCAAAGAAGCGTACAGAATAAAGCTACCATCGCTTTGAATTGACTTTACCAAAGCTCCTTTGTAATAGGTTGTGTTTGTA
Source organism: Pradoshia sp. (assembly GCA_045605505.1). Taxonomy (GTDB): domain Bacteria; phylum Bacillota; class Bacilli; order Bacillales; family Pradoshiaceae; genus Pradoshia. Next base: position 31,894 of record JAZUQD010000187.1, on the reverse strand, counting down.
TCCCATTCTGCAATTCCTTCTTGCATTAAGTAGGCTAATTGACGTGAGAATAAGTACTGCAACGCTTGGAACTCTTCCAAAGGGGGTAATTTCTCAGCAGAATATGTTGCATCATTCCAACCATTTGAGTATGCTGTTCTCCCCTGAATTGCATCTGGGTCTTGTGAATATACAGGGTCATTTGCTTGTAAAGAGCCAAAAACACCATTGTTTGTTGCATCTACAGCAAATACTTTTTGATTTTTTCTTGTAATACGTGGCATATTTTATCTCCTATTCTCTTTCAATTTCTTCTGTCTTGTCATAAGTTAATGTTTCACCTTCTTTATCTGGGTTATTATAATCTCTAAATCCAGTTTTGTAAACTGCATACTGGTTATCATAATCAACAAAACCAAAGAATTTAGCATTTTGAATAACAATTCGGTTAGCTTCAACACCCAATGGGGTTGGCAATGCCTTTTGTTGTATCGCAGCCTCAATAACTCTTTCTGCATCAGAAGGAACAAACAAAGTCATTGACATATTCCCATCCGAAGTAGCACGAACCCTTGTTCCAAAAAAGTTATATAAAGCAGTGTCAATGTCATAATGTGATGCCGTGCTTGTATTTGAAATTGCCTTGAACTTAATTAAAATCCTAAACTCATCATCTGTTAACTCAATAATGTTGCCGTTCTCATCATAGTAAAACCGTTTTACACCAACATATTTTGCCAACGTGTCTAAAGCCTTTCCTGTGGCAGTATCTAAATCATAAGCATCTCTTACAGCAAATATCAAATCAACAGGAAACATCTTAGCCAACGCCTCAACAGTACCCTTAGCCTTTGGCTTGTTGTGGTACTGGATTATGAGGAGTGAGGACATATAACGACCGTAATCAAACGTTGTCATGAGGATTCTTCTCCGTTAATAGTTATAGAAATGCCAGCGATAGCCAACTTTGTGGCCACAATTGGTGCAATGTATTCAACCCAATTACTTTCATCGGTGGAAATCAAAACCTCTGTCGCATATCCCATTCCACCATTAGCATCAATTGCCTGCTGTGCCAAAGTTGTTAAACTTGATGTTTCAGCACCCTGACCAATTCTAAACTTCTCATTTGCTAAAATATACTCTTTAATTGCTTGTTTGTCAAATTGTACGGTTGCACTTGTTGGTACAATATTAAATTTAATATAAAGCTCTTGCTCTGTTGGTTCGTCCCACCTTGCAACAAACTGTTGTGCTGAAACCGTTGTAATTGTATATGTTATATCACCACGCATATTGCAACCATACGATTTCTTACGATAAATAGCATCTGCAATTTCAGAGTTGCTACCACCTTCAACCACCAACCACATACAATGTGCGGGAGTTCCATTTGCATCTACCTCTCCTGTGTAGTTTTCATACAACGCAGCATCTGTTACGCCATCTAACTGTAAAACAGTTGCTAATAATCCATTTAAATATCCACTAGAGCCAATTGAAACAGACTGCCTACGTCTTACCTTCAAATCATAATCACTCTCTTCGTTTTCTCCCTCTGTGGCATCTACTGGGTTATTAACACTTACAACACCCAAAACAATGGTAACAGGAATTGTAATGGTGTTTAATGTTGTCTGAACAGCACCAATTTCTTTTGAACGGAACAAAACACGTGTCGTTCCAGCCTGTAATGTCTGTGTTGATACCAAAACAAACTGATTACCAGCACTGTCTTGAATTGTGTAGCCAGTAGCATTTACATCATTATAGTTATCGTCCAAACCCTGCAATGTAACGGTTCTGTCTGTGGTAATATCAATAGCAACCGTTGTAAATGTGCCACCTTTTCTGAATATGTTGTTAATCGCACAGCGTGAATCTAAAACCTTTCCAGAGCAATTATCAGGGTCAAACGAGTTATATACCTGCATTAACAGTTCACGTATATCTGTACCGCCCTGTGCAAAGATGTTCAAAAGCTGACCGTCTGGGCTAGACTGGTCAACATTTATATCTGCCCCATAAATTTTTTGAAAATCTTGAGTTAAACCCTCTACCAACTCGGGTCTAGTAGAAATTTGAAGTCCGTTGTCATTAAATGTATCACTCATATGTTAACCTCTATCGTTTCACCATAAACAGTTTTAAATTTAATCGTGCAAGAGTATTTTCTATCCTCTACCGTGCTATCAAAATAAACCAACTCTGTTATTTCAGGCTCTGTTTGAACAATATCTTTTATTGAAATATCTGCTTCTTCTTTTGAGTTTTTATTACCCAATATGTTTTTCCAATCTACACCATCTTCCATAGCAAAAAAACAGTCTTTATACCAAGACAAGATTTTCATTTTAACGGCATACGCAACATTTAAAGACCCCTGAGCATAATCATTAAGACCCTTTCCATACTTAAAATCCCAATTGCTATCCAAAGTTCTTGTTTTCATTGTATCACCGTTACAATACCATTTACCACAGTTACAGTCTTGTTGTCAGCAGTAGCAAAAGAACCATTTGCAGCTGTTGTGGCATTTAGAACTTTTGCAGTTACTGTTTGTTCAACATTAACATCCTTTTTGGCATTAACATCTTTTTTAACCTCTAGCGTTTCCTTTACAATGGTGTCGCCATTAAGATGTATATTGTCATTATTGACATCAATGTTCTCTCCTATAACTATATCAGATTTTTCATTATATTTCAAATGAAGGTAGTCAGAATAATCTTTAATTACATTTGGCAACGCACTTAACCCAACAATTGCAACAGCATCTGATAAATCGTGTCTGCGAGGAAAATCAGAAGAACTTACTTCTCCCGATAGCCACCAATTATCCAACATATAATCGCAGAATAAGACCAAACATTGGTCTCCTTCTTTTATTGGGAAGGTAATATTTGCTCCACCACCCTGAAGAACAACAATTGGAACCTTACACAACAAAGGGTATTCAATTGTTTTGTCCATATCTAAATCATAATTATTGTCAATTCTATGAAGAATTTGAATAGAAGCCGTTTGGTCTGTTTTATCAAAGGACACTATTTTTCCTATTTTAAAACAATTCATCGCAATTGATATATTTTTTAATATAGCTTCTGCAAACTGAGCAAATGTTTTGTTGTCATTTATACTGTTTGTTATCATTACAAAATACCCCCAATATTGATACTATTCCTCTTTTTAACCTCTTCCCAAGAAGATTTAAAACGTCCAAACAAGTTTAAACCAGTCCATAATTGAATCGTTGTAATACATTCTCCACCCTGAGTTCCACCAATTATACCACTATGGCTTACACCCCAAACCTTATATTGACCATTAAATTCCTCTGCTATGCGAGAGTTAATTTCAAGACCTTGACCAACCTTTATTCTTGGCTCAAAAACACATTTAACAGTAATGCTTGTTCTTTCTCTTTCTGGCAAGCCCAAAAGACCTGTTTCGTCATCTATAACACGCACATCTCCCTCAATAACTTCATCTTTATCAATAATTACAATTGTGTCAAGGTCAACGAATACGTTGTCTTTTGTATATTTTTTTAGCAAAGCCAAACCATTTCCTATTAAAGAAACGGGTTTTGTAAAGGTATAGTCCGGCAAACTAATCTCACCCTGTTGTACACCGGGTATTTCTTTAATTATACGACCACTTACATCTTGAAGGGTTTCCCCCTCTTTTACAGTTAAATGAAGCATACTATCTAATATGGATAAACCAGATATAGCCTCAATGTGCATTATAACATCTGTACGTGTTTTTTGTGGTTTTGAAATCATAATACGACCACGATAAATTAAATCATAACGACCATTCTCATATCCAGCCTCAAGCCTTATTTCTCTTATGTTTTGGAAGTCATAATAATCCAAAAACAACTCTTTTCTAGTAGATGGGTTAAGGTTGTAAACATCAAAGGTTGCTTGGCAAGCACCGGCAAACGGCATACGCTGTACATTAAATCTAAGCGTTATTGGGCTTGTTATAACAATTGATTTACCCTTGACATTCCCTTCAAGGTCAACAGGAGTAACTATAAGTCTGTATATTCTATTATAAGCCATTTAAAAAGTCCGTTGCTTTTTTCTTTTCTTCTTCGTTTAACATTGCCACAAAAGCATAGCCCGTTTCAAAGTCATTTTGTCTAAATGGGTCAATTCCATCTGTTGTGGAAACATTTATACCATATTTAATAATACTGTGCCACTTGTCAAGTATGTTTGGATAACAACACAAGAAAATGCCATTTACTTCAAAACCGCTGTCATCTGAAATATCAACAACCCACCGATTTTGGGTTGGCAAAAACCTAAATACCATAGTACATTCTGTACCATCATCTAATATATATGAAACCTTTTGATAAGCACTTCCGTCTAACGTAGTAATTAGTTGCATTTATCCTCCTATTGGGGCATCCAGTCATTAAATGGGTTCCACTGTGTCATGCCATTCTTACACATTGTTGAATCCATAGTAATGCCCGTTGTCATTCCTTTGTTTTGTAACTCTGCGTTTTGGGCAGAACCACGTCCCATATATTTCTTCAAATCAAACGAAGCTGTTTTGGTTTTTGTTTGTTTGAACTCTTTAAAAGAAATCTTAACTTTTGTTTTATCTGATGTTCTGTCTGACTGAGAAAACTCAACATTTTGAATTACATAATTGTCAAGTTTCTTCCATGGTGTTCTAATGCTTATTGGTTGCCTTTGAGCCCACAATAATTGTAAATATTTGAATACTTTCTTTTGCTCTGTATCTACATCATCTTTGGAAAGGAAACCCCAAAAACGAGATGCGGCATTATCAAGGCTATCTACAGTGTTCAACACCTTCATTGCTTTATCTTGAACAGAAGAAGCCATTTTAGAAACAGAGGGTGCAAAAGAAACAACTGGTGTTAGCTTTTGAACAACAGAACCGATTACGCTATTTTGTGGGTCGTTTTTATACCAAGTAAGCTCACCAACCTCACCCTCAACAGTATAAACCATTGGTTTAAGTGCTATATGGTCTTGGTACGCAACGTTATTTTCAACATAGTTGTCTGTTATTTCTGACTGTAATGACATACTTTCATTGCCAAAAATCTGCAAATGCAAAGACTGAATGTTTGAATCTTTTGGCTCAAGCCTTACCCAGTCTATTACATCATCAACAACATTTTGAACAGATGTCTTTAACTTATCAACTACGCCATCATAGTTTTGAAGTTTTTTCAAATATTTATTATCGTAAAAATTAAAATCCATCTAATCACCTCATTGTGAATATGTTGGTGCCATTACAACACTTTGATTAAACAAAGACTGTGCATCTTGTCCCTCAATAATATTATTAGCTGCAGAGGCGGCTTGGTCAAGTGGTTGTCCTTGCATATTAAATTGATTATTATAATTAACCGTTTGCTGAGGAGCATATTGTCTCAAAACCTCTTCTTTAGCAATATTTTCAAGATAGCCTTCTGTAATACCTTTACCAAAAATTCTTTTTAAAGAATTTGAAAAGTCATAGAACCCACGTTCTTCCTTTAACGCATCTAATCTTTTCCCCACCGTTTCATTATATTCGGAACGAGACATATGCCGTCCCATAGCTCCTGAAATAACCATCCTATCAAAGCTGAAAAACTCCCTTTGGAAACTTGATAAATCGTGAATTTTACCACTTCTAAATGCATAGAACAAACCTTTAAGATAATTTGCCAAATCAAGCAAAAACTCTTTAAGACCAGATTTCAAAAGTGAATCAACAAAATCTATCCTTACTTGGTCCAATACTTGGCTAAACTCTTTTAAAGATTTATTAGCTTCTTCCATACGCTTTATTTGTTCTTCAGTAAAGTTCAAGAATGAAGCAGCTCCACCACCAGCTCTATATTCCTCCCAGTGGTCAAATATATTCATATAGTCTTCACTTAAACCCATCTGTTTTAATAAATTCAAAGCGAGCCCACGATTCTTTGCACCACCAGTAACACCGTAAATTCTGCCTAAAGCATTCTTTAGGTTTGTTTCCCCACTCATTGTTGGGGTCAAACCTAACAATTGCCATACGGCGGGATTACCACCACCAAACCACATATCCCAATATTGTTGTCCCATTGAAGTTGCATCTTTTAATATGTCTTGAGGGGATAAGTTGGTTGCCCACTTTGTCATACCCATTAAATTACTCAAACCAGAGCTACTACGACCGGTGAATGCCCTATAATCCCTAAAAGCCATTACATACGAAAGAGCCTGTTTGATTTGATTAACTATAAATCTTCCAACAGCCATTATTGCACCACCAACTGCATTTCCAACTGCGGCTCCTATTGGACCAGCAATAACAGCACCCAATGTTGCAAATCCACCACGCACAACTCCCTCTATACCACCAGTTAACATACTTAAAGTGGCAATAACAGCCGAAGCACCAGTAGAACGACCTCCGCCTTTTAAACCCGCCTCTTTCAGTGTTGTTTGTCTATCCCTTGTCTCTGCATTTAATCTACGTATAGAAAGCTGTTCTGGCAACCACTTTGCACGAACCCTCTGAGCATATGCCTTTGCTCTAATGGCATATGTTTCAGCCTTAAACCTTCTTTCCGCATCAGCACGAGAGGGCAAATATGCTTCCTTAAAAGCCTTGCTTATCTTTTCGGCTTGTTTTGCATAGTCCTTAAGGTCTTTCAACCCATCACGAACTATACTCTGAAAAGCCTGTAATGACTTCTTAAAGTTATCAAAACCTCTTGTATCTACTTGAAACCCTAATTTAGCTACTAAGTCAGCGACTGTTGTCATTTAACCCTCTATACGTTTCTTTATACTCTGCATCAAACTTAATATAATTTAACACAGACATTACACTCGTTACGGGAGCCTGACCTACTCTGTCGGGGTCTCCGCCGAAATACCCTTGTTTTGCGATAGAGCAGCAGATGAATCCAATTTCGTCCCTAATTTCTGTTTCAGGCTTCCTTTCAAGTCTTCCGGACCCAACTGGATTTCTAACTTTGAAAGGACTTTCTTGAAAAAAGGGTAGAGGTTCACTTTCAGACAATTAAAGAAAATGTCATATAAGTCTTCTCTCGCCTTTACGTCATCAAATACATCTGGTTTAATCGCAACGTCATTGTATTGACTTCTTTTTAAACACTCAAACAAGCATTCAAAAACTTCTTCAGAAGAATCCAAAGCACAGATAATGGACAGTAAATCTTGTTCCATTAACTTTTCAATGTTCATTCCCTTGTCTAACAAGGCTTTCTGTATCTTTGATTTCAGCTTAAATGCTTCAATCAGGGAGCAAGGATTGATAACAATCCTCGCCCCAGTGTTTTCTGATTTATATTCCATAGCATACCCCTTTCGTTAATTAACCAACAGTTCTATCAACAATAGCTTGCATTTGATAGACAGTTACTGCTTGGTCTGTTTCACCATTCACGTTTTGTGTGGCATCGTATGGAGCACGTGTAAAGTGAACAGCACGTAAATAACGTGTGTCATAAACAACGTTTCCTTCACCATCACCCAAACGCTTACTAAATGAACCATTACCAACAATAAACAAGGCTGAGTCAATTTCGTATGTCTTGTAGTATTGCATAATGAATTGGTCATCTTTTGACCCTTTCAAAACACGCAATTCAACAGAACATTTTTTACCCTGTTCATCTTTAGCAATAATAATGTTGCCATTTTTACCCACTACTGAGTTGGCAATGTTATTATCGGCTGTAATTTGGACAACGCTTCCATCTGCGAGGTCGCTTAATACACGACCCCACAGAACAAAAGTATCATCACCAGTTAATCTGTATGTTTCTGCCATCTTTTATTCCTCCACTAAAATTAACAAATCGGCTTCGTGAATGGCACCAGAACGCTTACAAGCACATTGGATTAACGGAGCAACACGGCTTTCACGTTCACTCTGAGATTGCAAAGCAATTGGAGTGCTGTAAATATACCATCCGTTATCTTGGATATTTTGCTTAAAGGTTTCGGGGTCTCCGAAGGTTTGTGCACTGTTCCATTTACCAGGAGCCAACACACCATTACGAACAAACTGCAAACACACATTACCTTGTGCATCACGCAAAGCAGACATACCAGTTTCTGTTTGTGGGATTTTTGTTCCAGTTGTTTTCAAAACGTTGTACAAAGCAGCTTGAGAAGCAAATTTCAAAGCTAGGTTTTCATACACAACGTCAAAGTATCCGTTTCCTTTACCACAGGCAACAGATGGGTCTCCTTCAAAGGAAACATACATATCAGCACCAGCAGCCAAAGCATTAGTATAGACGGTTTGTGTAATTCCTTCATCAGGCAACACATTGACCAATGTCTTCAATTGCATTGTTTGTGAGGTCAAAGAACCAGAGAAGTTCGTTGAGAAAGCACGACCAGCGTAAGCCGCAGCCATAAGTTGAGCAGCTTGGACACCTTCTGTGTATAACACACAACGTGTTTGACGTTGAGAAGCGTTTTTAATCGTGGTAATAGCACCAGCTACATCATTCACAGACGAGAAAGGAGCAACCCAAATCAAATCGTGGCTATTCACATAGGCAGAAGTTGTAGCAACAACGGAATCTTCCATAGCTAAGTTAGAAATAACACCAGCGAAGCGAGCAAATTCTTTTGCACGTGTCATAGCGGCAACCAATGTTTCGCCACTTGCATCTGTACCATCTGTTCCTTCACCACCCGAAACGTTCAAGTATGTAGAACCAGAAATATCAGTTCCAACAGTACCACTTGACAAAACAATTGTTGAATCTGTAGCACCAACCTTTTTGGAACCAAACACCAAAGAACCACCAGAAACAGCAATTGTGGCAACTTTTGTGGCGTTTGAAATCACTTCAGCAATGTCTTTTAATGTTGCACAAGCAGAGAAGTTCAAACCAGAAACTTCTGTAGCAACACCATCAACAGTCAACTTCAAAGAACCATTTGTAACCAACTTAAAGGCAGAAATGGCACCCACAGTACCAGTTGTAAAGGTTGCAGAGGTTGCAGAGGTTGCATTATGCATTGGAATTACTGCCAAATACCCACGACCAGAATTGACGTTCATATTCTGAGCAAAGATATTGTTTGCCATTTTTGCTGTCAAAGAATCACTTCCGAAAGCACTGGCAACAGTAGAAGGGTCAATTGCGATAATAACAGGGTCAGAGACGTTGGGTGTTTCAGTTGTGAACAATGCCAATTCATTCACGTTCTTTACCCCGATACTTCTTTGAGTACCCTGAACGCTTACCCTAATAATATTGTTTATAGATAATTCGTTCATTTTTTTCTCCTTGTTTTTTTACATTATAAACAATTATTTTCAATTTTGCAAATCAGCTATCAATTTGCAGGTTTTCCAGCTCCATTATATCAACGCCTTGTTCACTCTCAGAGTAAATAGTTTCATTGAATACTTCGTAGTAAGAGCTGGACTTTTCTTTTACTTCGGAAATCATTGCATAAAAACGCAAAGCAAACCGATTTATATCAGAGCCGCCAGCCAAGCCAGAAAGATTTACAAAGGATGAGGGCAATTCAAATATCTTAAATTGTTTCTTGTCCTGCACTCCTTTAGAATAGAATGAGTTCAAAGCCATTAAAAGTTCACCCCTACGGACACGTGCTTCGTTGGAACGACTAAATATATCCACCTGTACTTGAGCACGCCCATAGGCAACTTGACGTTCAATATAAGAAGGGTTGCCTTCTCCGTCTGTGCCTTGAACAAAATAACTTTTTGAAGAAATGGGTTTAAAATCAACACAACCAACCACCACAAACAAATCTTCACTGTTAGGTGGTATTTTACGGTTCTGAGACTGAATCCAGACGTGTTGCTGGTCTAGTTCCATTTCATTTCTAATAATATCAACAACGTATTCCTCAACCTGCATTTGTCTGCCAATCCTTTATACAATGATATTCAATGTGTCCATAATCGCCATAGTCTTTCTTAGCCATAATCTTATATTCGTGTCCACGATAAATGACCACATCGTTTGTTTTTAATTGAACGTTTTCTTTGGTGTGGAACCAATACCAGTCCCAAGACCATTGACCTTCTTCTTTTACCTTGATTTCTTCAGGGTCTAATGGTTGAATAACACCATCAAAGTTAAAGAAAGATTTTTGGTTAGTAACATTACCATACTCATCAACAACTTGAGTTACAACCTGTGCTTGAGAACCCTGAGACCACATATTTATACCTAATTGGGGTCTTGGCAGAGTTGTCTTTAAACTTGTAGGAGCTACATTTAAATGTCCTATCATTGAGCACCTCCAATAACAACTTTTGTTTTAATCGGGAAAGGATGATTATTACTATCGTGCAAAGGTCTGTTGAAACCCTTAATATCAACAGTTCTTTCACTGTTATCTTTTATATTACCCCACTGTTCAATTTTATCTCTTTGTTGTCTGGACATTATATCAGCACAACCCTTAAGCGTTTCTTTTAAACCCCTTTTAGTTATGTTGTTAAAGAACATAAAATCCATAAAAGATTTAATCTCAGAAAGACCATCTCTTGCCGGTTCACTAATGAATGGTCTTGGTGGTACAACCACTTCTTCACCTTTGTGTGGTTCCTTATCATATGTTGTTATAATGTTTCCATATTCGTTTTGATATGCCATTTGAGATGTTCTACTGTCTTCTCCAATAACACCAGACAAAACATATGATTTAGATAACGTATCTGCCATTTTTGAAATTCTATCTAAAACAGAACCGTTTATCTTGTTCTTAAACTCTAAATTTACGGCAAAGACCATCCAGCTACCACTCCCACATTTCCAACGAGTTTCGGGTACACCATATTCAGGTACTTCAAACCAAAACCATTTCTTGCATAAAAACCTAGTACTGGATTTTCTAAATAAGCCTTTGGCACATAGTAACCTTCAGATACACTGCCAACACGAACCTCAGTTGCAGGGAACCCAATTTGCCCATAAGCACCAGTTTGGGCTAAGGACAGGTCATATGCCAAATAAAATGCCACAAGATATAAATAAGCCTCTTTCGCAGATTCACAACTATCAAATAATCCTTGGTTGAAGGTTACACCAGCCTCACCAAAGGCTCTGCGTATATCTGTGTCTAAAACGTAATTTGAAGTGGAATCTTTAACAACAGCCCATTTTGTTTGAGCAGTAACTGGGTCTGTGTTATTGTCCACCAATGATTGATAAAAATTAGGAGCAACATAAACAATGTCGTCCTTAAAGTATGTCTTATTATCCTCATACAAAGGAAGGTAAGGGAAATTACGTGGGAACAACGCCTTGAAATCTTCAACCGTTATTTTAGCTACATCAAACATAATTTCCCTCCCTGTTTCCTATTTAGAAGCCTTTTTGCGTTTGCCTTTAGGGGCTTTCACAACTTCAACTTCTTCTTCTTTCTTTTCTTCTGGTTCTTTGACTTCAACCACTCTCGCAGGTGTTTCCACCACACGAGCTACCAAATCATCCAAAGAAACCAATTCATTCGGATAGCATTTCAATAAAGCACGAGCAACAGCTTCGTCTTTAATGTCCACCACTTCCTTGGGGGCAATTGAGCCCCCGTTGAAGCAGTACACACGCTTTCCTTCGTTACGAATGCGCATATTTACCTCCTATTATGAGCTAGAAGCTACATCCATGTACAAGATTTCTTGCGGACGAGCATCTAACACGCCAGTGTGTTGTCCGTAACCAACGTTACGAATTGTCCAACCGTCATAGGAATTCGGCACTGTCGTTGTGTAATCCACAGGGATTTCAAAACGAGCAACGTCTTCATCATAACGCATTAACACATAACGAGGAGCACTCAGTTTACCATCAGAGTTGGCAGGCATCAAGTAAGCCAAAGGCAAAATCTTGAAGTCAGAGTTCATCGTTGTGGCTTTGAACACGTCTAACAAGTATTCCATCTTGCTCTTAATTGGGAAGGTGGTGCTTGTAGCAACAGCCAAACCATTGTAATCATCTGTAGGAATGTACAAACGATTTGGATAAGCTGTGTAATGGTTGTTTTGCTGATAAGCATTCAACACGTTACCTGCAAAAGCTTGCAATTGAGCATCAGAGGCTTCGCTTAAAGCAGCAGGAATTAAGGACGTATTGACTGTAACATCAGACAAGTTCAACAAACCTTCCATTGTTCCGTCTTTGGAACCCAAGAAAGCTGTCTTTTGAATACCCAAATCCCAGTTGGTCTTACGGGCTTTTTCTTGTTGTGTTACATAGTCCCAAATGCCAGTACGGGCAGCTTTTTGCACATCAGCAATAGAGTATGCAATTTCTTTAGCCCATACACGAGCAGGAACACGAATGCCGTCCAAAGTGGCGTTGACAGAAGCCAAACGACCTTCGGTAGCTGTTTCAATGTAACCTTTTTCAAAATCACCACCGATTTGGAATGAACGGAACATCAACACATCATCAGCCCAAGCGGCTTCTGTTCCAACACGGACAGGGATATAATCAGCCACAGGGATTTGATAGAATTTCTGTTCTGCCACACCACGAATGATGGCTGTCAAGGTTGTCAATGGAACTTGATAACCTAATTGTTCAGACACAGCGTTTTCTAAACGTTGAGCTTTTGCGAATTCTTCATCGTTCTTGAAGAAAGAAGCGACTTCCATTTTTTCGCCTTTGCTATTTAAAATTGTTTCCATCTTTAATTCTCCTTACGTATTTGCAGCATAAGCTACGGGTTCACCAATTTTCACACGGATGAGTTGACCAGCAGCGGTGGCGGCTTCAAGAGCCAAACCAATGCTTGAGCCAGAACCAGCAACGGCACCGACTTTGACACCAGACAAGTCAACAATGTTAACTTTAACACCGGCACTCACAGCACCATTGGCTTCCATGTACATCACGTTGCCAGCCATGCTGATTTGGCACAATTTGCCAGCTGCATAGGAAGGACGAATGACGTTCCATTCCACAAATCCGGCAATGACATCACCCACGCCAGCTTTGGCGAAGTGTGGCAAGCCTTGTGTTGTAGCTACGATTTTAACAGGGTCTCCAGGAAGTAACGCTTCGGATTGGCTAGCATCCACAATACCAGAAATGGATTCTGTATTGGCGGGCAAAACACGCCGTCCCTTGATTTCTTCCGTAGGAGCAAATTTATTCATTTCAAATGTTGCTTTGGTTTCCATTTTATTTCTCCTTATTTAGTAGAACCATAACGCTGTTTTCCCAACGCCAGACCTCTAGCCATTGTTTCAACGGCAGAACCATCTTGCGATTTGGCTTTTGCGTTTTTTAACATTGAAAAAAAACCTTTTGAGTTTTCTTTTTTCTCTTCTGGCTTTTTTTCTTCTTCGCCTTCGTTTTTACCGCAGGCGTCTTCCTTTTTGTCGTCTTCAGCCGCATTTTCTTTGGCTTCTTCTGACCCTTCGGAATCCTTGTCCTCAGCCTTTTCTTCGGAAGCGTTTTCTTTTGCTTCTTCTTTCTTTTCTTCGGCTTCGGCTTCATTTTCTTTTTTCTCTTCAGACTTTTCTTCTTTGTCTTCGGAGTTTGTCAGCTTTGATGTCAAATCAAGAATAGCTTGAATTTTAGCATCCAAACCACCCAACTCGCCTTCTTCTTGAGCAGAAAGAGAGTTGATTTTGCGAATCAATTCACGTTGACCTTCTTCTGCTGCGTTCTTTTTGTCTTCTTCTGCTTTCGCATCAATGGCGTTTTTAACCATTTCAGGAATAGCTTCGGACAAAGAGTTCTTCACAGTTGTTACCAACGCATCAATTTCTTCTTGTGATAACATATTTTTCTCCTTGCTATTTTTAAGTTTAATAATTTCCTGCTTTCTGTCCTCATTGAATTTTCTAAATTCATCTTCGGTCATAATTACAGACTCCTCATACCGAGGATTAGGAACAATGGCTAAATGTTCATACACTCCGTTCTTGACTTCCTTTTGGTAGTCAATGTCGTGATAAACACCACCGTTCCCATATTCGGTCGGGGAGTAGCAATTACTCACAGCCCAACCCTTTTTGATAGCTTCGTGTCCTTCATCGCTTACAACAAGCATTTCTGTCCACCAAGCACCATCAAACTCATTATAAAAACTTCTTACGACATAGCCGTCAGCTTCTTCACGCAGTTTGTCCATATTAACACTATCAACGTGTCTCACATAAACAGGACAACCCTTAAAGCTCTTGTTCATCTTCTCTAATGCATCGTTTTTAACAAGGTATAATGTGTCCTTACCATTTTCTAGGTAATGGACAAGACCTTCTTTAATATGACGAGCATAGTATGTTTTAGGTAGTTGTTTTTCGTTTTTCAACATATTAAAACCCTTTTGTTGCAATAGAATACCAATTTTTTTCAATAATGTCAAATGAGTAGCCATTATACTTCTATGTATCTCGCCTTTCTCTTTCCCTTATACGGATATGTTTCTTCTGGTAATGGTTTCTTTTCACGGTCGGGGCGAGTGAACTTATTTGACGTAACATCAACCTCTTTCACCTTTCCTTGTTCACTAGCCAATTGGCTCTTTTCAGGCTCTGCAGCGTATTGCAAACCTTCTTTCTTTTCGCCTTCAGATTTGCCACCACCAAAGAACCTACCAAAGAAACCCTTTTCTTTTTTGTCTTGGTCTAACCCAATTTTATTAACACCCTGTTGGCTGAACGCTGTAATCTGTTCTTGTGTGAACGTTACAGGCAACAAGTTGGCACTGTTACAACCAACCATAAAGTCTCCAGCACTGATTAAACCGTTTGCAAATGTTTGAATTAAACGGTTGAACTGGCTGTTCTTCATATTCTCTTCTTGTTCAGCAGACAAGATACGCAACGATTTGAAAGAAATGCCCAAGTCATCTGGAACAAACCCAAACAACTTTTGGCAGCACAATTCAAGAACCTGAACCACAATGTATTTAACTTTGCTACGAATTTCAGATTCAATCATAGCATTGTAGTTTTCAATATCGTCTTCACCAGAGTTAAACCCAGCAGCACTCACACCAAACAACTTGGTCATCGGCATCTTAAGGTCAGCAGCCACACCCTGACGAATCTGTGTCAAAATATCACTCAAACCATTAAAGGACAATTGTTTCTGTTCATACTTATCGTTTGTATCCAACACCAACGCATTTAAGTAGTTCTTCAAAGAGTTAGACACACGCACACGTTCTTCAGCAGCGTGAGTACCATTTCTGGTCAACATAGCAGTGTTGAACCCATTGAGTTGGTAAACGTCAATTTTGGCTTCGTCCAACAATTCAAAAATCAAGTCTTGGTTCTTCAAGTAGGAGTTAATAGAACGCACCACACGTTCCAATTCACTCATACCCCAACCACGCAGACGAGGACGGATAAATGAAGGAGGCTCTTTCCCCTTAATTGGGAACACACGGCTTCTATGCAAGTTAATGCCATAATAGTTGTATTTCTTATCACTGTCATCGTTCCAAGGGTTCCAAATCTTATAGTTGTCTTTGTAAAGTTCCCACATATCTGCAGGTACAAAGTCCAACTCACTGTCTGGACCAATTGCATTAATATCCAACGGCATAGCAGGATTTTGGTCTGTCATTACGACAATACCACCACCACCATACAAACGAGACCAAATAACACCCTGTTGTATCTTTTGAACGATTTGATATTTCTCAAGGTAATTATCCAGCGTTTTCTTTTGGTTGGTATCCAACTTTTCAGTTGTAATATCAAAACCTTTACTAAAAGCATCTGATACTGGTTGTTCCACCAAAGTCTGAACGATACCATATTCGGCATACGCTTCAGACAAAACAGTTCGGTAGTTTGAGATTAAGTTCCACCTTGTGTTAATGAAGATGGTATCCAACCGAGAGTTTTGTGGAGTAAATGGATTAAATGGGGCTAGTCCCCATGACTGAATAGACCCAGCGAAATCTGCCAAGCTATTCTTTTTCTTATTCGTTTTTGTTTGTGCCATCTTGACCTCAAATAAAAATTGAACTTATACTACTAGCCCCAAACGCTATCTCAACGGCATCACACAACGTATCTATCTTATCATCGTGTTTATGTGTTAAGTCAGCCTTGAAGGCAGCGGCTTCAGCTAACAATACATTACTTATATCACATTTTTCATCTTTTGGCAAATAGACCCACCCATTTGCAATATAAGGTATGGTTGTCATAGCCCGAGAAAACTTATCCATAGACACCCACATACCCTTGTCATTCTTATATCTGTTACGCATAATTGGCAATAAAGGAAGGGGGTAAGTCTTTACTAATTCTTGAATTACACCAATGCCAGAACCTTTTTCTTCAATGTAGAAGGCATAGGGTTGGACAGCCCGTTTATCATTACAGCATTTTTCCCAAAATAGTTTAACTTGCTGTTTGAGTTCGTGAGCATCAAACTTTCCCCATAGCATATCTAAAAGATGAAGTTTGTTGTCCACAGTCTTTCCCCACCAAGAGAAAACCGTATAGTCATTGTGCTCTGCTTTCTTCTGTGCAGTATCTGATGTAATGAAAGAACATTGATATTCATAGAACTGCTCTGGGTTATAATACTTGAACCACTCTGTTTTGAACACAGAACCACCAACCACAATAGGCTCTTGCTGATACTGACCATAATAAACAAAGGGGGATAGCTTTTTGAGCTTCAACAGGTCTTTTGCTGAAAACTTTTCTTCCCACAGGGCTTCCCCCGTTTCTTCGTTTAGGGCTGGTATCTTGATAATGTCCCAGTCTTCTTTTTCGTTTTCAATAATGTAACCTGCTAGGTCTTCAAGAGCCAACCTCTGCATAATCAGAATAAATGGCGTTCTAGCTTGGTTGTTAGCACGAGATTTAAGGGTGTTTAGATAATAGTCAATACTGTTCTGCATTTCAGCTTGTGATTTAACGTTAGATGCTTTCAACGGGTCGTCAATGAGAGCACAACCGCCATATTCATCTCCACTCACGCCACAACCGAACCCCGTTAAACTACCACCCAAAGGTGCAGCACGAAAGCCACCCCCCTGTTCAGTTGCCCAGTAATCAGCACCGATTTTAGCCTTGTTGAGCTTAATTCCTGTGAACTTAACAAACGCTTCACTGGTAACTATTTCACGAATATCCTTTGAAAAGGAAGTTGCCAGTTCATCTGAATAAGACGTATAGATGCAGTTACTTGAAGAATTGAGCATATAAGACCAAGCACAGAAATACTTCATAATTGAGGATTTGCCAAACCGAGGGGGTAGGTTAATCATCAGATTACGCTTCTTGTTCCGTCCGAAGGCAATATCCTCTAGCTTGTGAATAATCTCCATATGGAAAGGTTTGAAGATAAACTCTTGGTGGTAAATGTACCAATGAAAGAACCGAATAAATTGCTCAAATGACGACCCAAGTATGTGCAGAGCACTCATTGGGGAATCAAGGAACTTCTCAACAATTTTTTCGTTCATTTAATCTCCTTGAACTCAACGGGTATAGCCCTATCCTTTCCACGCAACAAATCGTTCAACTCTTTTAGCTTCTTCTGGTCAACAGAGATTTCGTGGGTTACAATGTTCTGAACCTGAGCCTTTGAACCATAAACTTGTGGGAACAGCTTTTCAATTAGCCACTTAATGTTGGAACACACCGAAGAGTAAATAGCCACATCAATAGTTCCCTTTTCTACCTGCTTAGCCAGCTTTTCAAGACGAGCAACTTGGCTTTCGCAGTACACCTCACGTGCTTCATTGAGTTGTTGAGCCCAGTCTCCGTTCTTACGACAACCATCAAAGAATTGGTGTGGAACTATCCTTTTGTTCACACAGGCTTGATATGGGTTAACACCCGACTTAATTTCCTTGATAATACGCTTAAAAGACTTATCGTTCAGCTCTTCTGTGTTAAATGGCAACGGGTCTCCGTCTTCATCGTACATTCTTTCTTTGCCTGATGAATTGACCTCAGACACCATTTTAACGGTTTTCTGTTCCTCTTCTTCTTGAGGTGCAACACCTTCTGGGTTGTCTATGGTTGGTACAACCGCAGGTTGTTCTGGTTCCGGGTGGAGACACTTATTACGTGCAACATACTTTGTGCCATACTTTTTAAGGGAACGAAGCCTACGTTGTTCTTCAACTGACACATCTTCCCCACTTTTGAGAGCATCCTCAATACGTTCAATTTCAGCCAGAGTTTCTGGCGTTTGCATTACAGGTTCTCTAAGATTTTTAATTTCTATTCGCATAACCCCTCCAAATTGACTAACTAGGACACGGATTTCCACCGTTGTTCTCTTTCCCTAGTCAGTTGTTTCATCATACCATATTCAGTAAGATATGTCAAATCATAATAACTCCCCATAAATTCTGTCTTCTGCTATCTTAAAGTACTTCTCATCAATTTCAACGCCTATAAAGTTCCTATTTAGGTGCTTACAAGCAAGACCTGTGGAACCAGCACCCATAAATGGGTCTAAAACAGTTTCTCCCTCTTTTGTTGAGTTCCTAACTAAAATTGACATCAGCTGCTCAGGCTTTTCTGTTGGGTGCTTTTTGTTACCAATAATGTTGGGAACCTTTAAAATGTTTTTTGTCCCCATTTCATTTATGTTCTTTGCTCTGCCTTTACGAAGCATAAGAATTATTTCAAAGCTATTCAGGTAGAATTTGTTTGGTGTTGAATTTCCTTTATCCCAAATAAGCATATTTTGAAAAACAAAACCAACCTTTTCACACTCTTGTTGAAGTTCCATATAGTTTCGTGGGTTAATCATAATATAGCAATGTGTCCCTTCCTTTAAAACTCTATAAACATCTGGTAACCACTCACTAAACTTAATTTCGTTGTGTTTAAATAACTTTCCCTGACGTGTGTAGGTGGTTGGGTCATAATCATTCAACATACCACACAATGAAACGTGGTTTGTATCAGACATATAATGGTTCCCATGATTATCTTTCCTGTGGTTAAATATGCCAGAAGGCTCCTGATACCTTCCAATTTTAACGGCATCGTTTGTACAACCTCCAGAACATATGTGATATGGGCAGTCAGTAATAACACAGTCCACAGAATTATCTGGTATGTTTTTCATTATCTCTAAACAGTCATCATTGTGTAGTTCTATCATTTCTCCTCCTAAAATAAATCCATTTGACCAAACTCTTGTTTTTTTCCAAAAACAAAATCACAGATAAAGTTCCGAGCATAGTCCGGACTTATCATAGAACGTTCTTCTGAACAAAGTCCATCACCCTTTCCTGCTGGCAAATCACGAACAACCTTGGTATGATTATTTGGTTGAAAAGATTGTCCATGTGTTGGTTCACAATTTACATACCAAAAACCAGTTGGTTTTTTAAAATAATCTCCCCTCAAAGAACGATTTCTATCCCAAATAGCCGGTTTTAATATAAAATTATTTTTAAGATAATGCATAGAATCATCATATGGGTTTTCAAAAATCATCCTTAAATTTCTTTCATAAACAATATAACACAGTTTCATAAGCAATTCATAAAAATATGCTCTATCTTGATTACGCTTGATTATATGCTTTATAGTGGGCAAAATCGGCAAATGATAGGCGGTTCCATTAAAAAACAACGGGTTTGATGAACCTGTAAAGTAAATACAAGGAAAGAACGCCATAATCAAGTCTTCGTTTGTCATAGTATCAAAGATAGATTCCCCCCCCCCATACGCTTTTTCAATTTCTTCAAATAAATCAATTACATAATCAGTTTCGTTAAAATTGTTCTGAATATCATAGTCATAGGCTTCATATCCTAACTTTTTGAACTCATTCTTAAATGTTCCACTTTGTTCAAAGAAACAATGAACCTTACCTTTAATTTCCATTTAGTTCTCCTTTGCTCTCATTAAAACAGAACGGATAAACGACAGCCTAATCTTTTGCCCACCAAACTTTTCAATGAACCACTCACAAAGTCTATCCCTTCTATCCTGTGGAATATCTTTAACAAGGTCAGCATACCCCCTGCAATATGTTTCGCTGTCATCAATGTAAAAGTTGCCCTCTTCAACCAAAACCATAGGCTCTGCTTGTGGCTGTTGTTGAACTGGGTGCTTCTGTTCCCATGTTCTAACTGCTGCTTTCCAGTCTTTCATTGGGTTTTTACCAACTTTCCACCCATTTGAAGTATAGAAATCATACCATTGGTTTGGGTCTATCCCATTTTGACGTTCTTGGCAATAATCAGCAACCTCTTCCAATGAAGGTCTAGCCTTCGTTGTTTTTGTCTGTTGTTTAAGACTTTTTTCCAAGTCATCAAGTATATTCTCTATAACAGAGATAAGTTTTTCGTTATCTGTAACCTTTAATACCATAACGATTTTGCCAAAGGCTTCTTTGAATAAATCTTGTTCCATTGTTTTCCCCATTTTTTTGTTGAACACAAAACCTCTATACCATATTCTGAAATAAATGTCAATATATATTTTTTTAAAATTTTATAAAAAAGTTCTTGACTTTTGTTCAAAAACATAGTATGGTGGTTATGTCTGGCGAAAGGAGACAATATGAAAAAGACAAAATACAAAACAGAAGTGGTGTTACAAACAACCTGTGGTTCAACAACAACAGTAAAGTCTGTTAATGGGCACGAAGGAATATTTAGCAACTATAACCCTGAAACAAATATTTGCAACATAAATATAGACAATGATGGGCAATATATGGTTATTAACTGGAACAACGTGTGCTTTGCTACAGTTAGACCTTTGGGGGAAAACGAATGAGCAACATTACACAATACATTAAAGAAGCCCAAGATATAAACCCAGACAGATTTGCCATGGACATTGTTGAGGGTATATTCAGAGAAGCACGTAAGTATGAGGGTGAAAATGGTGATGTTCTTAAGGAAGCGTTGGCTAGGGTTGGTGCTATGCTATCAACGCTTATTGAAACATCTCAGAAGACGTGTAAATCTGGTAATACGTTTGAACTAGAGGGTGTTTTAGGTGCTTTTAGGTTTAGATACTGTGAAACACCAAGTAGGGAGGGTAACTAATGAAATACAACGTAAAGCGTAAAAATGCAAGAACAATTTGCCAAGAACGTGGTATAAACTATGGAACTTGGGTGTATAGGGTATATACTCTTGGAATGGATAAAGAAGAAGCAATAAAAAAGCCCGTCCGTACGGCAGAGGTTGTAAAAAACAGAAAATCTTGGGTTAGATACTACAAAAAACTTGGAATGAACACCAAAGAAATCGCCCATGAGGTTGGGATAACACCCGTAAGAGTGTGTCAGATACTAAGGGGGTTGTGATGAAGAAGAATGAACGTTTAATCACAAATAAGCAGATAGAAGAGCTCATGCGTATCCACGATGAGATAGAGAGGTGTGTGGCTATGGCAAGGGAAGGCAACCACGAACAAGCCATTGACCAGATAGAGCAAGCCAACACAGCCCTAAGCATTGTATATCTAAGTTTTGTTTTAATGTAAGGGGCAAAATGGTAAAACCAGAAAAAATGATAGACGATGACTACTTTCAGGGTTTCTTGGATGGTATTCAACTAGTCAGAATGACAATTAGGCACTGCGATACTATGAAAAGAGCACTCTATAGGATAAAACAACATATATCTGCGGCTAAAAGATTAAACAAATCACTAAGGGAGGCAAAAGAATGACGAAATTAACCAAAAGGCAGACACAGGTGCTTGAGTTGATTTTAATGGGGAAGAAAAACGCACAAATTGCGTTGGAAATGGGTATATCCTCACCAACGGTGAAGGTACACATCAGGAAATTGCTAAAAGCAAGGGATGTTTCCACAAAACTTGAGCTTGTCCTTAAAGAATACAACAAATTAAAGAAAATTATTGAAAAATTGGAGGGGTAAATATGATAGATGTTCTTTATATTGTTGGAACAGGTTCTAAATTTGGCAACGAAGAGCTAAAATACTCCCTTAGAAGCCTTGAAACCTATGTTGAGGACTATGGTCAGATGTTTATTACAGGTGTATGTCCACCATTTATTGACAAGACGAAGGTAATTCACACTCACGAGCAAGATTTAAACTGTCCGATGATGTCTCATTGGTGGAAGGTCAGGCAAACAATTGAAAAAAGCGACATTTCTAACAATTTTGTGCTTATGTATGACGATATTTTCTTTGTTAAGCCAACAAAACTGACAAATTATCCATTTTACCATAAGGAACTGCTTACAGACAAGATAGGTGATGGTATTTACCGGAGAAGCCTAACCAACGCAGCCAATTTCTTAAAGAAGGAAGGAAGGTCTGTTTGCGACTGTGAGTTGCATATTCCTTGCATTTATAATAAAATAATGTTTAAACAGATGGATAATTTCTTTGTACCTTTAATGAAAGACAACATTGGTATGGCAGTAAGGAGTGTTTATGCCAATTACTTCGGTATGGTCGGTCCATTAAGAGGGGATATTAAGCTCAGAACCTCTGTTGACACAGTTGAAGGTATGATAGGTGGTGCCGACTGCTTCTCTGTTTCTGACTGGGTATATCAATGCGACACACAAAGGTGGTTAAAGGAACATTTTCCCAATAAATCAAAGTTTGAGAAATAATTTGTAATAATTCTTGAAAGGAAAACCGATGACAATAGTGGTATATGCAATAGATGAAAACTATGTTGACTATGCGAAGGTATCGGCTAGGTCGGTATTAAAATATAATCCTGATGCCACCATCATACTGGTATCAGAAAAGCCACTTTCCATAGATGTTGAGGACAAAAACATTATTATAAAACTTCCTCAGCATTTTCGCAACCGAGGTAAAGGCGACCGAATTACCAACACTGCATATCTCAAGCTCTTTCTCACCAAGCTCAAATATGACAAAATCATATATCTTGATGGGGATACTATATGTCAAGGTTCCCTTCAAGAGTTATGGGATATGGATATTGACTATATAGGGCTTACTGAATCACACGCATATGGTATAAAGCAAGCAAAGGCATTGGGTCTACAAAAATACGGTTTATCAGGTATGATGGTTATGAACCTCAAGAACCTACGTAAAATCCACTTCACTCAGAAATGTCTTGTGGTCCAAGATATGCCTATTCCTGATGACCAATGGCAACACGATGAAACCTGTATTAACCTCGGTGTTAACCAATTGTTAACTTTTATAGACAAGAAATGGAACTACTGTAGGAACAGGGTATATACAAATCCCATACCAGAAGAGAAGGCTTGCATACTTCATTATGTTGGCAAGCAGAAAGACGATATGTTAGACTGTCTTCCCTATGGCAAGCTCAAAGAGGTACTTAAATATATTCAAGGTAAGACCGTTGCAATAGTGGGGAACGGAAGGACTATCTTTGATGGTAGGTTTGGTCCAGAGATAGACAGCCATGACATAGTTATACGGTTTAACAAGGGATTTACCTATTATCCTGCGAGCCAAGGTACACGCACTGACATACTTATCCTTGCCTGTCTATTAAGAGATGATGAACGACAAGGTTACCACGCTAAGTATATAATCAACAGGTCAAGAAGCTATCGCAACCCAGCCCATTTCACCATATCCACCCAAGACAGGATGGCACTCAAAGAAAAGCTAGGTTCACAGCCTTCATCTGGGTTTATGGCAATAGACCTATGTTTATTTGCCAGAGCTAAGCACATAGACCTTTATGGGTTTTCAGGAGAAGGATATAAAACATTTTATAACGACCCCAATTACCAAACCCAGCATGACTACAACAAAGAGCAAGAATATATACAAGAATATGCAGAGCAAGGTTTGTTGGATATAAAAAAGTAATGACCACCTATGGGAGTACCTTTTCCATAGGTTGACGGGTATGTTTTAGTTAATAAATGGTTAACATTTGACAACACTGGTGTAATGTGCTATAAAACACAACCAGAGGTTGTTCCCAATAATCAGGGTTAAAAAACCCCGTTGGAGAGCAAGGTCTGGTTGGCTAAATGCCAATAATATACAGATGCAAAGCTAGGCTTGAAAACCTACACTAACCCACCGAACAACCTACTTGCTAACTCCTCGACTGGTAACCATCCCAGCCCATAACCAATCTGGTGGTAAAGACGTTATGGGGTATAGAAATAAAGACCGCCGTTGAGGGAACTTGTCCCCAGAGCCTTGTAAAAACAAGTGGTAAGGACATTTGGTCGGAGAATGCTAATACCAATACCCGACATACCTCAGGAGAACATAGGATACAGAGTGTTACAGGACGACCGAGCACTCACATTATAGACAAACACTATAATTAACCTATTTACCACTAAATTCTCTCTCCTATATAAGGGAGAATTGTATCTACTATTCCACCGAACCTCACTTGCTACTATATGAACATAAAATTACTGTATCGTGGTGTTTATCATAAAGACTGAAAATAAGCATGCTTTTTTTTAGATTTTCCAAAGTTGGCGGGGGGGGATATACGCAAGCAAAGAACACACAAGCAAGCATAAAAAAAGCAAGCGCAAGCAATACACGAACACGAACAGAGAACAAGGCAAGACAAGCGAACAAGCAAGCCGGACAAAACAGCCAAAGCGGGCTATGCAACTTTTACGTGTACCCAAAAAAACGAATCTTGTTTCGGTTGTGTCGTGTGATTTTGACTTTCTTTGAGGGTTGAAAAAAGAATAATACAAAAACAAGTATTTTTCACACTTAAAAATTGAGCATAACCCGTTGACAATACACTAAAAAGTTGTATTTTTAGACAGAAACTTGACAAAATCTAGATCGTTGCAATTTTTTTTATTTTTTTTGTTATTTTCTCTTGACAAAGTGCATTTTATAGCTTACACTATAAGCAAGTTAGGCAAGGGGTCTAACTGCTAACAATAAAC
The DNA here is from genome assembly GCA_045605505.1 of Pradoshia sp. Lineage (GTDB taxonomy): Bacteria > Bacillota > Bacilli > Bacillales > Pradoshiaceae > Pradoshia. Next base: position 7,057 of record JAZUQD010000187.1, on the reverse strand, counting down.
AAAGGAAAAAAACAATGAACAAAGAACAATTTAAAAGATTTTTTGAAGGAAGCGAAAAAATACGGATTGAGGCAGAAAGAACCGCAAGCGAATTTTTGAAGCAATACGCAAGTGGGCTTTTGTGTTATTCTGAACTAGGCGCCGCTTTGGTGAACTTGCGAAAAAAGGAAGTGCAAGCTTTAAAGGACTTAAAAAAGCAAGTTAAACAATAAAAAAAGCCTTGCGGGATGGCTTAAAATCCCGCTTTACCACATAAACAAAAGAAAAAACTTTTTTGTTTTTGCGGTAAAAGTACCGAAACGGAAACGGGCAAGCCGTGAAACATTGCCCAAAAGAAAAGGATAAAACAAAATGAAAACTTTGATTGTCGAAAAAAGGGGTTGTGATTTTTGGAAAGATTCACAGGAATCAAGGGAAAGTGATTTGCAAAATTTCCGCTTGTTTGGGTATATCTCAAAAAATAAAAAAAAGATGGTTGAAATAACAACGCACGCCCACAAAAAAAGCAAGTATTCAAAATTTAACATTGTTAAAACATGGATTGCAATGGATTTTTATGATAAAAAAGGCATGTGCTGGGGCGATGCTAAAAACTCCGGTTTTGTCAATTCGGGGATGGCTTGCGATGTTTTGCAATACATCAACGAAAAGTGGGGGACTCATTTTTCAAAATTGAAAATTGTTGATAGATTATAAAAAATAGAGAAAAAGCGAAAGGGGGTAAAAATGAAAAAAACAAGCAAGGAATATATTCAAGCGGTGCAATTCGTGCAGGGGTGCGGGGGCGATATTCAAAGCGCCCTTGACCGCTTGGAAAATCTTATAGACCAGTTTTTTATAGGGGGACAAAGAAAAAAAGCCGAATATGTGGAAAAGTTGGTTGTGATTATTAAAAAAGGACTATAAAAAGCCGAAATACGCCAAAAATAAAGTTTTTTTTGGTGTATCCGTGCAGGGTGGCAACCTGTGCGCCGATGATGGCAAGCCGAACAAAAAAACAAAGGACAAAAACAAAATGAAAAAACAATTGACAAGACAAGACAAGCTAAAAAAAGCCCTTGCAAAAGTCAATCAAAAGATTTTTGAACTTGAAAAAGAGCAAGAGCAAAAGAAAAATGAGCTTGAAAGATATATAAAAAAGCATCGTTCATTAAGATTTGACGGACTGGAAACAAGCGACACACAAAAACTTCTTGCAATCTATGATTTATTGGATAAAAAATATCCTATTGACTGGCAAGGGGGTTTAAGGTGCGACAATAGGGGCATGGCTCTTCATTTTTGGCTTGATGATGACCCTGATTTTTTAATTATTCATCTTTCTAGCACTTCAAAAAATATCTGGTTTAGTGGCTCTACAAATTGGATTTTGAAAGCTCCAACATTAGCTGAAAAAATAGAGAGTTTGCGGAGTATAAAAGCAGAAGTTAAAAAGATTTTGGAAAAATAAAGAGTTTTTGAAAGGAGTAAAAACAATGACTTATCAAGAAAATAAAGAAATTGCACGCCAAAAGGCTATTGATTGGCAGAACGAAACAGCCAAAAAAGATGTTTTTTATTCTGAATTGGTTGAACAAGCCGGATATTTTCAAAAAATAGCGAAAAGATACGGTTTAACAAAAGAGTTTAAAGAAAATGGTATTATTTAACGAAAGGGGTAAAAAATGAAGAAGTTTAAAAATGCGCTGGCAGATATTAAAACTGTTCGCAAAATGATTAAAGGTTTAACCTTTGATGATGCCCGTGTGGCTTTGTGTGGTTTTAATTGCTTTGATGGTATGTTTGACTATAACTTTGGTTGCATAACTGGAACAATTACAAACAAAAATGGTATGGCTAAAATGTCAAAAGACACTTGCTTTGATGTGTATGATAAAACATTTTTAGAAACCGGACTTGTTGACCATTTAACAGAAAAAGAAATGAAAGGGGTATAAAATGACTTTAAAAGAGAAATTACAAAACGTCCGTATTGACTTGTCCAGCGCATACAATGACTTGTATGATTTGGCTAGCGAAAGGGACGATTACAGCGATATTATGCAGAAAATCAGTGATGCAATTGACGTTATATTTGAACTTGAACAAGGGGATGCACAATGTACCGACCGGAAATAGAGGGGAAACACATCAAAGAATATCACGACCGATTAAAAACAAGGGGGTTGAAAGACTGTCATATTTGGATGACCCCACAACAATGGGAAGTGGTTAAAGCAATTGCACAGTGTATCAGAAAAATAAAGGATTTGGACGATATTGTTGGGCTGGATGTATCACCGGACAACAAGGAGTTTAAAATCATCACCGATAAATCGGCTCGTAAAATGGTTCTAACACACTATGACGATACAGATGACCCTTAAACACAAAACAACGCTGTACGGTGCCTTAAAATCATTTTTAGGGCTATCCTATGTGTAAAAACAAATAGAGAGGTTTTGTGTTGGAATAAAATAGAGAGTTTTTGGGTATAAAATAGAGAAGCTTTAGCGTATAAAATAGAGGGGTGTTTCCCCTCTTTTTTTGTTTTAATAAACAAAACACAAAGTGTGGCTCAGGACGGTAGTTGTATGACATAAAAAAGGAATATTTAAAGGAAATGAAATCTTCAGCAATGTGAAGCTCTTGTTTGATACTCCCAAGCCACGTACAAAGCATAGCACAAAATAGAGAGCTTGTCAAATGGGGTTATTTTTCGTTTTACTTTTATTCTTTTTTGTGGTATAATAAATACATAAGGGATAGGGTCAGCTCATTACTTACCTGAAAAGCCAATTTCCTGTGGTTTCCCACTTTTGTTTTACTCAGGAAAGAACAGGAAAGGATAGAATATATGTCCCAGTCTAAGGCTTATACCAGCCTAAAAAAGGTAAAGTGGGTAGGGAAGGGTCAATTCATAATACATAAAAGAGAGCTTTTAAGCAGTTTTTCGTGGCGTTCTATGTCCGTTAACTGCTTCCGACTAATAAACCTACTAGAACTAACATATTTGTCCACTGGTGGCGAAGAAAATGGTCATCTTATGGCAACGTATAATCAGATGGTTAAATATGGAATAAGAAGAAACGCAATTAAACAAACAATAAAAGAAGCAAAGCAACTTGGTCTTATAAAAGTAAAGACTAGTGAAACAATAGGTAAGTTTGGTAAGTACACACAAGAGTTTACATTAACATACTTGCCACAAAGTATTGTTGATAATGGCAAGAAGTCTTATATTATGCCTACTAATGAGTGGAAAAAGATTAAAGAAGCTGGTAACGAAAGTGATACTTATATAAGTAACGAAAACGATACTTATGAAAAAACAAAACACACTAAAATGGGCACTAACATAAGTAACGAAAGTGATACTACTATCTATATATTGGCTGATAGAGAGGAAAAAGAAAAGGAGGTGGTCAATGGGTAAACATAAACACAATAAGAAGGTTATAAATCGTGAGTTGGTTATAAAACAGAGCTTTGAACCGCTATTTAAAGAGATGTGGGATAAGGGCATCCACTTTGATAATAGTTTGTGTGATTCTAAGCATAGCTATGTCGTTCATTGTTGGACAAGACCAGAAGTTAAGTGTTCTGTTTTTATGAAAACACTAAGGTTTGTACCGTTTGGCTGTATAAAAGGTGTTAGCGGGCAAGGAATTGATAATTTAAAGGTATTCTTGGACACATTTGAGTATCCAAAGAAGGAAGAACAAGCAAAAATGCTCACATACAGAGAAAAGATAGAGGCGTTGAAAGATGTTCTTTTGTCTATCAGAGATGAAAGGAACTTCGAAGTCGTGGATAAGGCAATTAAAGATTATTGTGGATAAATAAAAAGGTGGCTAGAATAATCCAACCACCTTGTTGTTGCCTACTGAATTATGCCGTAAAACAAAACTAATGAGAGAAAAGTTTACATTTTTCCTGCTGGCACAAGCATCCAATATTTAGACCCAACAACTAGCCTTTCAAAGGATGCAGGAACTCTAATAACTTATCGGTCTATCCCAAACCACCTTGTTGATTAGGTCTTGAATGCTCTCTCTAAAATGAGCATCTTTCTTTAACATTTCAATAACCGTATCAACATCTAATTCTTTTTCAATGTCTTCCCTTACTTTAACCTCTTCATCATCACCAATGTATTGGGCAACCTCAATGGATGTGTCCCCATAATCTTCATACTGGTGGATGGTTTTAAAAGTATGTCCTCCACACTTTTCGTCAAACTCATGTGCAATTAAATCGTGAGCAGAATCACCCACAAAACTTTCCAATTCATCTAATGTAAATTCTTTTTTTGTCATTGTTTTAATCCTTTGTTTTTGTTTTGTCTTGGCACCTTGCCTTAACTTGAACACAGTATATCATACTTTGACACAAATGTCAAGAACTTTTTTTAAAAAAATAAATGGGGTAATATAATACCCCACCTATATAAACGTTGGGGTGTTTTCCCACCATTTTTGTTCTTCACTGAGATAAACATAGCGACCGTGGTATCCATCAGACCACTTGTTTGGTTCTTTAATAGTGCAAATATTATAACCCTTTTTGCGTAGTTCAAAGATGCGTGCTGATAATCTTGTTATCATACCCAGTCTCCAAAAGGCTGTTGCACTGGTTAGACCTTGTTTGTGTGTTTTTAGGTATTTTAATACCCGAGCTATTTGAGTTTCTTTTGACATTTTTCCTCCCTTTCTTTTCCCCATGCTTAAGTGAAAGGGGGCAGGTTGTTCTTAAACATAGGGAGACCATAATTTGTGCCTGTGCCCCCCGCAGACACAAAACTCTTTAAAATGGAACAGTGTCCTTACTGAATTTAAAGGTGTCAATTGTTTCCATTAACTTATTGGCATCTTCAGTATATCCCATTTCATTTATCTTTTGGGCAAAAGAAACGGCTTTCTTATATTCTTCTCCACCCTCTTCAAAAGTACCAAGACCCTTGATATAAACTATCATTGTCTGTACTTTCTCTTTGATTTGTTGTGCCTTTTCTTCTGCTGTCAATTCTTTCTTTACAACCTTAGGTTGTACCGGTTCTATTTTACCGTGCGTATTAGTTGCATCTGCATCTTTTGTATCATCAATACATAATAGACCATTTAAAGAATACTTTCTTGCGTATGAAGATGTTGCACCAGTAATCTGCGAGGCATCCATCCCCTTCTTTGTTTCTTCTTCTCTTGCAAATGCCACATTGGAAATTGTGTTTTGTCCATCAGTAATGGTTGCTGTTGCTTTCACATAATAGCGTTCACCAACTTGGACAATTTCATCACAAACAGTTAAAACCAACCCTTGTGAAGTTAATAAAGGTTTCACAGCCTCTAAAATATCCTCACAGCTACGATAATTGTAATTTCCAAAATTGTTTCTTTGGTTTTTTGGTGCTTTCAGTTCGCTTTGGACTTTAGCTACTTTCTTAATAAATTCTTGCATAACTTTCTCCTTTTCTATGTTATAAGGGACTATTCCCTCAAGAACAATCCCTTTATACCATATTCTGACACAAATGTCAAGAACTTTTTTTATTATTTTTTAATTTTTAATGAATCAACCATATCAATGACCAAGTTAAATCCCTCTCTTACCTTTAAAGTAATGGGGTCAAACCCAGCCATAATTGCGTTGATGTATGACATTCTGTACCCAAGCATATAAGCCAAGAGTTTGTTTGATATACCCCTAGCACGCAGGGCTTCCCTGTACTTCAGCATATCATCAAGCTGTTCCTGACTTGGATACCTTCTTACCTTAACCATCTTTATTATCTATCTCCTTTCTTTTTGGACGTTTTATCATTGGCTTTGTGATTGCATCTTTCAAAGACCAACCATAGAATAATCGTAAAGAAAAAGCTTCTCTTGATATACCATTCTTTTTTGCTATATCTCTAGCAACCAAACCATTATAAAGAACACTTTTCCTTTTCCTTGAAACAGGGTTGTTATTGTTTTCTTTTTGCGTACACCATCTTAAGTTTTCAACACAATTATTAAAAACGTTACCATCAATATGGTCAACCTGTGGTTTATTTTCTGGGTTTGGAATAAATGCTTGAGCAACAATTTTGTGTATGCAAAGCTGTTCCTTTTTGAAACCATTTGACAAAACAACACGAGGATATGGTATTTTATATTTCTTTTTTTTAGATGAATATCTTCCCTTAAGAATACAGCCCTTTATAAAACTATTAAAAGTATTTCCACTTTTTGTTTTTGAAACTTTAATTCTATCTAAACTTCTTACATTACCAAGATTACTAACTTGATAAAGATTTTCATATCCACATATATCTTTCCAAATCTCTTGCATTTTTATGTTTCTTTCTTACAATAACACGAGCAATGGCATATACCGTGTTGCTCAATTTCTTCCTTGCACTTATCACTTATGCAATAACGATTGGGGTCGTTTTGAGAACAAGGACACTTAGTCAAAGGAATATCTGCTCTTGCTCTAAATGCACAAATCTTTATTGCGTTCTCTGTCAACTGATAACCATTAGCCTGAGCCAACTTCTTCAGTTCAATATAAATATTGTCTTCGTTCATTAGTTAAAATCCGGTATATCATCATTAAATGGGCTATCTTCTTGTTTTGGCTTTGATGGTTCATTGAAAGCCTTTGGTGTTAAATCACCCAAGAAAACAACGTTTTTGTGCTTTACTCCGTCCTTTTCCCAGCTTTCCACAGTAACACGACCAGTAAAATCAAACTCACCAGTAGTGTTAATAATGTGCTCAAAGCATTTGCAATTAACAAAATCATAAACGTTTTTACCATCTTTGTCTTTCCCACACCACACCTTCATACCGAAACGTGTAATCGTTTTACCTGATGCAGTATGGCTTTCTTGTGGCTTATAGATATACCCACTCAGCTTAACTTCATTTACGCTTGGCATTTTTCTTCACTTTCTTTTTTGGTTCGCAAACAATGTGGCGTTCAATAATAATAGAGCCAACTATTTTGTTTAACTCACGTTTAAACTTCCAAGCCTTATACAAATCTTTAATTTTCTTAAACATAATTGCTCCTTTCTTTTAAAGCGGGCAAT